>CAMVBR010000490.1 GCA_947165755.1 uncultured Clostridia bacterium | reverse complement strand
CCCATGTTGACCATGGATCTGTCCCAGATGCGCCCGGCGCAGTTCGTAAAGGTCAGCCCGCGCAGCACAACGTACTCGCTGCTGTTCGTGTCAAGGATATAAGCACCGGAGCCGTTCTCACCCGGCGTCGCCCGTTCCACTTTGCAGCTTCCGGGGTCCTTGTCTGTTTTCAGATATACTTTTCCGGCGGTCTTATCAATATAATAAGCGCCATTTTCCAGTTCGTTTGGAGAAAGGACCGGCGCAAGCGGTTCGCCGTCAAGAAGGATCAGATCCGACCGGCCGATGATCTCATTGCCGGGCGTGCCGGGTTGGAACGGGTAATCAAAGCTCCAGTCGTTTTCATAGACGCCTTCACCGCTCGTCTTCTTCCAACCCTCAAAGGGAACCGAGGCCGAGATAACAGTCTCTCCGGGACTTTCTGCTTCAATGATAACGGGCTGCAGCTCCGTGCCGCTTGCGTTCAGGTTGATGCTGTTTTCTGCATATACGCCGGGGGCAATGACAAGCCTTGTGCCGGGGGCGGCGATCGATTCCACGCCCTTTTTCACTGTGGCAAAGGGCAGGTCCTTCGTGCCGGGGTTCCGGTCGCTGCCCGTTTCACCGTTGACGTACAGAACGGTGTCGCTTTCCGCCCAGTCGGAAACGGTACGGTTGACCCACATATCCCGCTCGTAGTCAGCGAGAATGTCCATATCCTCCTGTGTGAGAGCCTCGCCGTAAAGACGGAGATCATCCACCATGCCGTCAAAATATTCGTTTTCGGCATAGCCTGCGCCGATCCTGACGCCGTTGAGGACGGGCCTGACCGCCGTGTCAAAATGCTTTGTGGAATCGAACTTGCCGCAGTGATAGAAGGTCACGTCGCCCTTTGAAGGCTCGTAGACGACGCCGATATGGAACCAGCAGTGCCCCCCGGGGTGAACGACCCAATCGTCGTTATGGCCGATATAATCTTCCCACATGTCATATTCAAAATTGCAGAACTGCGTGTTGTTCGCACAGACCGCATCGTCTTCAAGCTGACCGCCGGAATTACCTTCAACTGAAAAGACGAGCCTCGTGCCGTTCGTGCCCATCACGGCTTCGCCCGCTTCGTTTTCATAGCTCGGCGTGCCGGTATGCACGAATCGCAGCGTGACGCGCCCCGTGCCCGTGGCGGTGTCCAGCAGGGTGCTGACGCGCGGCTCGTCCGTATTGGCCCGCGTCTGAAGGTCTTTTACGTTGACCCACAGGGAGATCGTCAGCGCGTCCTGCGCGCCCATGTCCGGCAGCGTCAGGCAGGTTCCCGGCGACGTGAATTCCAGCGCGCGGCGAAGCCCGAACCGCCCTGTGAGCAGCCTCGCCCCGGCGGCGTCCGAGAGACCGACGTTTTTCTCTGAAAGCTCACCAAGCGTTTCAATGTCGTCAAAGGAAACGTCCGCCAGCGGCGCAGCCTTTACCTCTTTGAAGCCGTAATCGGCGTATTCGTCAACGGCGGCTATTGCTTCGCCGTAAGCCTCCCGCACGTTTTCAGTCGGGTACATTCTGACGGAGGAATCCTTCAGACAGGGAAAGATCCGTACCAGCAGCGCTTTGACCCGCGCGAAGAAATCCCGTATGCAGGCGGCGATGCGGTTGAAAAACGCGTCGTCTTCCATTGACGCGGAAACCGCCGTTTCCGTTTTCTGCACGCTTTCTCTCCGCGCGGCAGCAAAGGAAGGCGCGACCGCCGTCAGCAGCATGACGACGGCAAAAATCAGTGACAGTAACGCTTTTTTCGTCATGGGGAACCTCCTGTTGATGTTTATATTTTAGCCTTGCCGATCAGGCTGTGGGGCGATAGCTTGTGATGCGCACTTTGGAACCCACGTCGATGATGTGGAACAGGGAGCCGTCTTCCAGCGGGCAGATGGCGATGCCCTCTCCCTCGGCGTCGAGCCGGCCGGTGCAGCGGACAAAGACCGGCTCCACGTGCCCGGTCTGCAGATCGACGGCGTACATCGTTTTGTCGCGCAGCCCGGAATTGGTCACCATATAGAGCGTGTCGTTGTAGATCTCCCCGCCCTGTACCTTGAACAGCGTCGTGTCAAGCTTCAGCGAACCGAGATAGGAGTAATCCCACAGGTCCAGCATCCGGATCTCGTCCACGTCGTTCGACTGCGAATAATACAGCACGTCGTCCCTGATCTCACACCACGGGATGCGCCCGTTGCCGCGGCCCTCCTCGGGCAGCGTGTGGAAATCCACCGCCTCCAGCGTGGCGGGATCGTACACGATCACGCCGGGGTGGCGGAAGCCGAAATCCTCCAGCGCGATATAGAGCCTGCCCTCATACAGACAGCCGTCGCCGAGGTGCGAGTAACCCTTCAGCAGCAGGTCCTCCGGCAGGCACATCTCGCGCCGTTCGACGATCTCGCCGGTGGCAATATCGATCTTCGTGATCGCATTGTAATCCAAAAATTTGTAGGCGCCGATGCCGTAAAAATACGTTCCGTCCGTCGCCAACCCCTGACAGAAGCTCAC
>CAMVBR010000489.1 GCA_947165755.1 uncultured Clostridia bacterium | reverse complement strand
CACAGCCTATATGCGCGGCGCTTATGCCGCCTGAGAAACCAGTTGGGCGAATTCGCCGGGGGTAACGAGAAGCACGTCGTCGTTCAGCGCGTTTACCAGCCGCTGCGCCGCCGCCATGGTGTCGCCGCCTTCAATAAAGCCGCCGTTTTTATCCAAACCGGACCAGGCGTGTACCGCCACCAGCGAATAGGAATCCAGATCTGCGGGATCGTCCGAAGCGGCGTTGATGCTTGCGGCGATCTCTTCGGGGCTGCTGCCTTCCCGATTGTTCCACAGGCGGTATCTTGCCGCTATGATCGGCTTTCCGTTCACTTTGCGCACCGCGCCGTGATCTCCGGCGTAATTGCCGTAATCAAAGTAGAACAGCGCGCTTATGTTCTGCTGCGAGAGGATCGTATCCAGCGCCGGGCTGCGGAATCCGCCGTCGTCCAGTACAACGGCAACCGTTGTATCCGTATTCTTCATATGCGTATCCAGCTGCGCCGCCATCTGCGCGAGCGCGGCTTTGTTTTTCCATTTGGAGGGGAATGTATATCCCAGCCCGCTGATCTGCGTTACAAATTCATCCTTCGGCGTCATATTGTCGAACAGATACTGCGTCATCGGCGCGGCCACGGTATCGATGACGGCGGATATGCCCCACCCCATCGGGAAGCTGCCCCGCACGGGGGAGCCGAAATACGGCGCGTTCGCAAACGACGAGGTCATCCACTGCATATTATCGCCGTCCGTCATCACAAGGCAAACGGTGTGCCTGCGGCCGTCCGGCGTTTGCGCAGCTTCTGTTTTTTGTTTGAATTCCACCCCCGCAAGGCCGCTGAGCACGGAATAGTTGCAGCCGTGGTCCGCAGGAATCATACAGGCGTTGATTCCCGAAAAAGATTCTACCGTGTCATGCTCGCCCAGAATATTGTTCCAGCCGAAGATCACGGCGTTGTCGTCAAGAAAATCGAAGGTTTTTGTATGGGCTTTTGCGTTGTCGGTATCCGAAAAACCGAAATACGTACCTGCCATCACCGCCAGGTCCACCAGCTTCGGCGCCATATCCACCGGCTGCTCCACCGCAACCTGCCGGTGCAGCAGATCGAAGTATTCGCTCTCGCGCAGGGCTTTGTCGTCCCAGCCCCATACGTCCGCCAGCATGGTAAGGCCCGCTGCATCCGCTTGTTGCTGCAGGTTTTCCGGTATGATCACCGCCTGCAGCGCCCCGGCAACCGAAACCGCGGCAGCCGCCCCGGCGTCGTCGCAAAGCACATAGCCCTGTGCAAGAGGCCCGTATTCCGCAAGCAGCGCGGTGGTATCCCACGGGCTGCCGTCCGGCCGGACGTCTTTAATATCGGCGTTCATATACGGCAGATATTTTTCATATGCCCCGTCTTTGATCAGGATCTGCGTTTCGCTGACGTTTGCCAGAACCCCCTGCAGGCTGGCAATGGTAAGGGCGTCTTCCGGCGCGGGGTAATCCGTAAGCAGCAGCGTTTTCGCCCGCACCTTTGCCTCCGGCAGCAAAACGGGGGCCGCTTCTTTTTTGCCGCAGCCGAACAGCCCCGTCAGTACGGCGGCGGCCAGCAGCAGTGAAAGTATGATTCTGCCTGTATGTTTCAATACGGTCTTCTCCCTTACAGTAAGAATATGTTCCGTTATTTCTTCTTCAAAAGGCTGCGCATGATGAACCACAGGATCGCAAGCACCTGCAGTATGGCGGCGATCACAAACAGCAGATTCATTTCTCGCATGGGAAAGGTGAGCTTCAGGCTCACCGCCACGCCCCATATGATGCCTGAAACGGCGATGCACTGAACCGCCCGTGAAAACCACATTCCCCCGAACACCGTAAGCACGATGAACATAGCGGGGATCGCGTAAATGAACGCCAGCCACGTGCGGGGGATCTCCCACGGCAGCAGCGCCAGCACAAAATACGCAACCGCGGCGGCCAGCCATGCCAGCAGCGCGGAGAGCAGCGGTATCATGCGGCGTTTTGTCTTTTTGCGTTTGTCAGAGTTGTCTTTCGGCGCGGGGGCGGAACGCCCCATCAGCGCGTCCACGCTGCAGCCGAACAGATCTGCCATCTGCGCCAGCACAAGGGCGTCCGGTATGCCGTCGCCCCGCTCCCATTTGGAAACGGATTTATCCGAATAGCCGAGCTTTTCGCCCAGCGCCCCCTGGGTGAAGCCGGCCTGTTTTCTGTATGCCGCAATGTTCTGCGCCAGCGCGGCCCTGATGTTTTCTTCTTCCATTATATATGCATCTCTTTTATCGCATTGTTGTATTTTCTATTATAACGGTTTCCGGAATCAAATGCAAGGGTGAAGCGGCGTTTACGGTCAAATTGCGGCGAAGGGTAAGGTTGAACGGTAAAATGGGTCGAGGTAAATCAGAAAATGAACTCATTGTGTGATATATGATTGACATATGGCACCTGATTGGTTATAATAATGGTGAAGGAGGTGCTGAATATGGCACAGGCAACGTTCAGCGTCCGAATGGATGAAACCCTCAAAATGGAA
>CAMVBR010000488.1 GCA_947165755.1 uncultured Clostridia bacterium | reverse complement strand
CGTACCGCGTCCAGCGAAAGGGTACGCACGCCGAACCGCGTGCGCGCTTCGTCCATCCCTTCGATCGCCGTCTCGCAGTCGTATAAAAAAGGGGCGTCTGTGCTCCAGAGTTTCGGCTTTGCCAGCGTAAACCGAAGCGTCACGGTTTTTGTTTCGCCGGAAAGCAGCGTTACCGGCGCGCTGATCTCAGCGCCGCAGATCCGATGTCGTAAAACAAGGGAACGGGCTTGCAAATCCCTGTTGACGAGCGTCGTTTCGATCAGCAGAGACGCCGCCTCGGCGTCCGCCTCCGCCACGGTGATCTTCACGCCGTTAGGCGCGATATAAACGTTTTCGCCCTTCAGGAGCCACACGTCCCGGTAAATGCCCTCTCCCGCATACCAGCGGGAGGACGGCGCGCCGTTTCGCACCAGCACTTTCACCGTATTGGTTCCTTTCTTCAGGAACGGGGAAAGATCGACGGTAAAAGCGGTATAGCCGTTATGATGCTGCGCCGCAAGGCTTCCGTTGACGTAAACCGCCGCTCCGGGGTATACCCCCTCAAATTCCAGGTAAGCCGCGCCGGAAGGATCGTCCACGGTAAACGCCTTGGTATAGTGGACCGTTTTTGCCGGGTAATAGCCCGAAGCGTTGCCGGCGGGCGCGTGCGGATCCCGCTTTTCCAGAATCATCGCGTCATGGGGCAGCGTCACCAGGGTCGGCGTCTGTGCGCCGCCGAGCGTACGCTCCAGCGCTGTGCCGCTGCCGGAAAAGAAGAGCCAGCCGGAATTGAAAGATTCTTTTTGCATCAGTATTTCCTCGAAAGCTGCGCTTCACATTCCTCGCGGCTGATTTCGCCCGCGTTGCATTTCGCCATCAGCTCGGCGTCTTTGTCTTTCAGCTTGTAGAAGAGAAGGATCAGGGCGGACAGCAGGAAGCCGACGCCCGGGATCAGCGCGTACACCACCCACATACCCTGGATCGCCTGCGGGGTCTGATAGGCGGCCTGCCCGACCTCCATGCCCATGTTCAGCAGCTCTTCATAGCTCTGGGCGGTCACCTCGTGCCAGCCGAACAGCCCCATCACAAAGAGCCCGATGCTCGCGCCCACGCCCCCTACGGCTTTCGTAACGAATGCGTTGAGCGCATAGAAGATCCCGGCGCAGTCCTTGCCCGTTTTATAGCGCGTATACTCGATGGTGTCAGGCGCGATGAAGTTCATAAAGATCGCGCGCAGAGAATTGGCAAGCCCCGCGATCGTACCGAGAATAATAAAGACGACGATATTTTCGTATCCCGCAAGATACTGCAGAATATACATGCCGCCGAAAACCGCGCCGAGCAAAATCATGGAATTGCGCCGGCCGAAGCGCTTGGCGATCTTATCCGCCTGCGTATTGATGGCAATGGCGGGCACAAAGGCGATGAGGACCGGGATGGAAGTGATCATCGTTTTGCCTTCAAACAGGTAGAAGGAGATCAGCGAGCCCACGGCGGCGGAGGTGCTCGTCACGCCCGCGATCAGGGAAGAGAGCAGATAGACCGCCATATATTTGTTGACGCGCACGCAGTTCCACATATCGCGCAGCGTGTAAGACTCGCTCTTTTCGTCCTCGGTATTTTTCAGCTCCGTATTGTACTCCCTGCCGTTTTTTACCAGCGGGATCATAATACCGATGCAGATGAGCATGGTCACAACAGATACGGACGTAAAGGAGAAGCCGGGACCGGCCACCGGGTCCACAAGGAAGTTGAGCGCGAAGCCGACCACGACGGCGGCGATCACGGTGATAAGGCCCTTGATCGTGATGATATGGGAGCGTTCGTCGGTATTGTCCGTCAGCGTCATGATCAGGCTGTTCATCGGCACCTCGTTGAGGGTGCAGGAAAAATCATAGAGCAGATAGCTCACGATGAACCAGGCGAGCTTCGCCCACTGCGGGAGCCCCGAGGGCATCACGTAGAAGACGATGGTAAACAGCGGGAAGAGGAAAAACGTGAGGCGGTACCAGGGAAGGTATTTCCCTTCACCGGTCAGTTTTTTGAAAACCTTCCATTCGGTGATCTTCAGCTTGTCGATGAGGAAGCCGAACACGACGTCGTCCACGGCGTCGATCATTTTCAGCACCAGCATCACGCCCGCCAGCAGCGTAAGGTTCACGCCGCGCAGCGCGAGGAAGGAGGTCATAAAGGTCTGAAAAACCGCGGTGCCGAAGAGACGGCCGGTATCGGAGAGATAATAGTTGAACCGCTCTTTTCCGGAGAGCCGCCAGTCGGGATGCCTGTTTGCGCGTTCTGTTTTAGCCATGGGAATTCTCCTTTATATGTATTTCTGAATAAATGCCATCATGGAGGTAAAAGCCCTGGAAGCGAACGGGTCGCTTTCCATGCGGTCCATATAGCCGTGCGGAAGCTTTGCCCCGGGGAAAAACACCAGTTCATTGGGAACCCCGATCGCGTCCAGCTTCTTTTTCAGGCCGCGTCCTTCGGTGATGAAATACCCCGTTTCGTCATTCGGCTCGTTGGAAGCGTT
>CAMVBR010000487.1 GCA_947165755.1 uncultured Clostridia bacterium | reverse complement strand
CCCGGTGACCGAATTTCAGCTTATAGGTTTCAGCCCCGTAGGAAAGGCAGATCAGCTGGTGCCCCAGGCAGATGCCGAAAATGGGGTATTTGCCCCGCAGCTGCCGTATCAGCTCCACGACGGAGGGAACGTCCTCCGGGTCCCCGGGGCCGTTGGAAAGAAAAATGCCGTCCGGCTGCATCCGCTCCACCTCGGCGGCGGAAGTGTTCCAGGGCAGCACCGTTACGTTGCAGCCCCGGCGGTTGAGCTCCCGCACAATGTTCAGCTTGATGCCGCAATCGATGGCCACCACGTTATAGAGCTTGTTTGAGGTGCGGGCATACCAGCGTTTTTTGCAGCTGACGCGGGAAACCTGATCGTGCCGCAGGGGCGTTTCGGCAAGCAGGCGAAGGCATTCTTCCACCGGTTTTTCGGCGGCGGTGAGCAGAACTTTGCAGGATCCCCCGGCGCGGATGCGCTTTGTGACGGCGCGGGTATCCACACCCGAAAGGCCGGGGATGCCGTATTCCTCCATCACCTCCGACAGGGTTTTGGTGTAGCGGAAATTGGAGGGCAGATCGTTATATTCCCGCACGATCAGCGCGCCGACGGTGGGGATCTTGGTTTCGTAATCCTCGTCCGCAACGCCGTAGTTGCCGATCAGCGGATAGGTCATAACCACCGCCTGCCCGGTATAGGAGGGATCGGAGACGATCTCCTGATACCCCACCATGGAGGTATTGAATACTAATTCAAGAACGCTCTCGGCGCAGGCGCCGAAAGCGTATCCGTAATACTCGCTGCCGTCCGGCAGAACGAGCTTTTGATTCATATCGTTGAGTTTCATAAGCGTTTCACTTCGCAATCCGGATCCAGCACCGCCTTCATCACCGCTTTTATGGTGTGCAGACGGTTCTCCGCCTCCTGGAACACGAGAGAACGGGGGCTTTCAAACACCTCGTCCGTCACCTCAAGGCCGTCAGGGAAGCCGTAGCGCTCGCCCAGCTCTTTGCCCATAGTGGTTTTCAGATCGTGGAACGAGGGCAGGCAGTGCATAAACACGGCCTTCTCCCCTGCGGCTTCCATCAGCGCCGCGTTTACCTGATAGGGGATAAACAGCTTTACGCGGGTCTCCCACGATTCCACCGGTTCGCCCATGGAAACCCAGATATCCGTATAGATCACGTCCGCGTCCTTCACACCTTCCACAGGGTCTTCGGTAAACTCCAGCACCGCGCCGGTTTCGGCGGCGATGGAAAGGCAGGTATCGATCAGCTCCTGCTTCGGGTAAAACTGCCTGGGCGCGCACACGGTAAAACGCATGCCCAGCTTTGCGCAGCCTACCATAAGGGAATTGCCCATGTTATAACAGGCGTCGCCCATATAAACCAGCTTGATGTTGTTCAGCGTGCCGAAATGCTCGCGGATCGTAAGGAAATCCGCCAGGATCTGCGTGGGGTGATAATCGTTGGTAAGGCCGTTGATCACCGGGATATCGGCGTATTCGGCCAGCTCATCCACGATCTCCTGCCCGAAGCCGCGGTACTCGATGCCGTCATACATCCGGCCCAGCACCCGGGCGGTGTCTGCAATGGATTCCTTTTTGCCCATCTGGCTGCCGGTGGGGTCCAGATAGGTGGGGTGCATCCCCAGGTCCGCCGCCGCCACCTCAAAGGCGCAGCGGGTGCGGGTGCTGGTCTTTTCAAAAATCAGGGCGATATTTTTGGAACCGAGCGTGTTGTGGGGAACGCCCGCCTTCTTTTCTTTTTTCAATTGCTCGGCAAGATCCAGCAGAAACAGGATCTCCTCCGGCGTGTAATCCAGCAGTTTCAGAAAATCTCTTCCGTATAAAGGGTTCATCCCAAAGCCTCCTTTTGCGCGTCCAGAAACGCTTTTACGTATGCGATCTGCGTTTTTATGCTCTCTTTGCCGGTGCCGCCGGCGGAATTGCGCTTTTCGGCGCAGGCTTCTATGTTGATAAAACCGTAAACGTCGGTATCAAACAGATCTGAATGGGCCCGATAGGCTTCAAGGGGCAGCGCCTCCAGAACCGTATCCTTTTCGATACACTCCGCAACCAGCTGCCCCGAGATCTTATAGGCGGCGCGGAAGGGCACCCCCTTGCCAACAAGGTAATCGGCGACGTCGGTGGCGTTGATAAAGCCGGTTTGCGCCGCTTTTTTCATATTGGCGGGCAGGGCTTTCATGGTATCGATCATGGGGGCGAACACGCGCAGGCACTTTTTAACGGTATCCACCGCGTCGAAGATCGCCTCTTTATCCTCCTGCATATCCTTGTTGTATGCCAGCGGCAGGCCTTTCAGGGCGGTGAGCAACGCGGTGAGGTCGCCGTATACACGACCGGTCTTGCCCCGTACCAGCTCCGCCATATCCGGGTTTTTCTTCTGGGGCATGATGCTGGAGCCGGTGGTGTAGCTGTCGTCCAGCTCAATAAAGCGGAACTCAAAGCTGGACCACAGAATGATCTCTTCGGAAAACCGTGAGAGGGGCATCATGATCACCGAGCAGGCGGCCAGCAG
>CAMVBR010000486.1 GCA_947165755.1 uncultured Clostridia bacterium | reverse complement strand
TTTCGATTGCGCTGATGGGATTTTCAACGCCGTAGGTATAGAGCTTGGGATCGGTGATCTGGAAGAACACCACGGTGTCGATCTGCATGGTTACGTTATCTTTTGTGATAACGGGCTGCGGCGGGAAATCCGCTACCTGTTCTTTGAGTGAAACGATTTTGGCAACTCTTTCCACTACGGGAATTTTAACGTGCAGACCGGTCTGCCATGTCTGAGAGAACGCACCGAAGCGTTCGATCACATATGCGCGGGATTGCGGCACGATACGGATGTTGGCGACGATCAAAAGAATGATTACGACAACTACTGCGGAAATTGCAATAATGGGACCCATAAAAATACCTCCGTTTTTTATTCAATATTATCTACATTATCTACGATCAGTTTTACGCCTTCAATGCTTTTTACCTGCACTCTGGCGCCTTCGGGAATTACATTGTCTGCGGCGCTTCTGGCGGTCCATATAACGCCTTTTACTTTAACCTCTCCCGTGCCTTCAAGATTATTGATTTCACTGATCGTAATGCCGATTTCGCCGATGTTGCGGTCTGCGTTTGTCGCAACGACCCGTTTGCTCATCATCTTTTTAACAAGAGGCCTTGTTGCAATCAGTGAAACTGCTGATACCGCGAGAAATACGATAATCTGCACTGCGATGCTGTTTACGCCGCATATGGCGAGAACAAATGCAACCAGAGAACCGAGCGCGAACCAAACCGTGGTAAGCTGTGCGCTGGCTGCTTCTGCAATAATGAAAACAACTGTGAGAGCGATCCAGATATAAATCATCGCATTGTCGCCCATAAATATCACCTCCTGATTTGCATCATAGCACAGTGTATATAAAAATGCAAGTAACAATATTGAAAAATGTACAGGTATCCGAAAACCTGTTTATGGTTAACGGTTACCATAATGTCTTTTACGCCCCCATTGTATTTGTTGAACCGGAATTATGCGGCATGGAAGATTGACAAAGAATTATCGGTTTGGTATAATAATCAAAAGGTGATACTTCTTGAAAATTATGCTGATCAATCCGAAAATACCCGTTTACCTGCGGATGCCTTCCATTCCGCTGGGGCTTGTTTCTATTGCCAGCTATCTGAACGCGCACGGCCATCACGCCGTTATTATTGAGAGGTCTGTTAAAAAATACGACCTGAGAGAAGAGGTAGAACGCTTTCAGCCGGATGTGATCGGTATTTCGGCGTTATCTTATCTGAGCAGTATGGACGCCAAAAAGGTGACCGCGGAACTGAAAGCATTTACTTCGGTTCCCATTATATGGGGCGGTCAGGCGCCGAGCTCGTCGCCTGAGATTATTTTGCGGGACGGCAAACCGGATTATATCATGCTCGGTGAAGGGGAAGTAACCTGGCTGCAGGTGGCGGATGCGCTTCAGCGCGGCGAACGTATTGACGATATCGACGGCCTTGCGTATTTGAAAAACGGTGAGATCGTTATGAATCCGATCCGCCCCGTTGCGGATCTGTTCACTTTCCCTGAGATGGATTGGGAACTTGTAGAACCGAAAAAGTATTTTTCCACTTTTTTTCACTGCAGCAAAATGCTGTATCTGCACGCTTCAAAAGGCTGCCCCGCAGCCTGCATATTCTGCTCCAATAAGCAATATCACCAAAGCTGCAATCGGTGCAGAGACCCGGAGCATGTACTGCATGATATCGACCGGTTCGTGAAAGAATTCGGAGCAAACGGCATTTATTTTTCGGATGAGCTGTTCTGCCCGCGCAGAGATCTGCGAACCCGTCTGTGTAACGGCCTGATAGAGCGCGGTTACGATCTGGTATGGGGTTGCCAGATGCGTCTGGGCGTTCTCAACGAAGAGGATATCAAGCTTATGTACCGCGCCGGATGCAGATGGATATTATTCGGTATTGAAAGCGGAAGCAAAGAGCGCATTGATTCCATAAAAAAGCATATAAATCTCGATCTTGCGCCGCAAACTGTGGAATGGTGCGAGAAGGCGGGTATCACGGTACAGGCGTCTTTTATTATCGGTTTCCCACATGAAACGCCTGAGGAAATGCAGCAAACGCTGGATCTGGCCATGAAGCTTCCCGCCAGCCTGATCGCCATGAATATTCTTACGCCGTTCCCGAAATCTGAGATCTATGACCTTTGGGACAGGGAATATCCCCAGTACCGCAAACCCGATACGATTAAAAAGCTCGCAAGAAAAATCGAGCAGAACGTAACAGATCTGATCCCGTGGAATTTCTCCGATATTCCTACAAGAGAACTTCGGGTCGTGCATTTTCATTACCAGTGGAAGGACTTCAGCGGGAAGGATTCCGTAAATCAGGACGCTTACGGCATCTTTAAAAAGATGGCGCAGGACGCGTTCAACAGGATCTTCAAACATGGTTTTACGGGGCTTCTGTTCGGAACTTATGTTTCCGTGAAGCAGTTTTCAACTGTGTTCTTTTACTCTCATTTCTTCCCAAAAATCATAAAAAAATACAAATTGAAGTAGTTTAATTGTCATTTATTATTGATTTTT
>CAMVBR010000485.1 GCA_947165755.1 uncultured Clostridia bacterium | reverse complement strand
TGGGCGCTGATCGGCGAGATACTGCCGGATCCCGCCCAGTTCAACAGCATTCTGATCCGCAACGATTTCCATAACCTGAAGGTGTGCCTGAAGGCGCTTGTTACAGGAAAAAGCCCCGAGGGGCTTTACGCCGCCCCCTGCGTTTACGCGCCGGAGGAGATCAGGGCCTGCGTTTACGCGCGGGATAACGCGAATCTGCCCCCGGAATTGCAGCACGCGGACCGCAGCGCCTACCGCATACTTTCAAAAACCGGGTTCGCGCAGCTGGCGGATACCGTGATCGACCGCGCCGCGCTGGAGCACGCCATTGAAATGGCGAAAACGGCGGATCACCCCGTAATGCTGCGTCTGGCGCAAACCGAAGCCGCCCTTACCGGCATCAAGGTGCTGTATCGCTGCATCCGCACCGGCAAGGCGAAAAGCTTTATGGAGCGCGCCGTGTGCGCCAACGATTTTTACGATAAGGCGGATATCATCGCCGCCGCGGACAGCGGCATGGAGGCGTTTCTGGATCATGTGCGGCGCACCGATTTCGCCGCCGGGGCCGACGCCCTTACCGAAAGCACCGCCGCCTATGAAAAATACGCGGACGACCGCCGCCTTGCGCTGCTAAGCGCAGGCAAGAGCGAAACCTTCGGCATCAGCGCGCTGGTGGGCTATTATTTCGCCGTGCGCGCCGAGGTGCTTGATCTGCGCATATTGCTTTCCGGCAAGCTGAACGGCCTGCCGGACGATACCATAAGAGAGAGGATGAGAATGCTGTATGTATAAGCTGGGCGTGATCGGCGATAAAGACAGCGTTTACGGCTTCTCTTCCGTAGGCCTGAGCGTGTTTTTTGCGGAAACCGCGGCCGAGGCCGCGAAAACCCTGCGCGCCGCAGCCGAAGATTACGCTGTGATCTTTATCACAGAAAAGCTTGCTTCGCAGATCCCCGCGGAGCTGGCGCGTTACAAAGAAAGCATCCGCCCCGCCGTGATCCCGATCCCGGGCGTTACCGGCAATACGGGGATGGGCATGAAAAATATCAGCTCCTTTGTGGAGCAGGCTGTCGGTTCCGATATATTGCCGGATTGAGAGGTACGATAAATGAGTATTGGCAGAATTATTAAGGTGGCGGGTCCGCTGGTGATCGCCGAGGGCATGCGCGACGCCAACATGTTCGACGTGGTGCGCATTGCTGAGAAGCGTCTGATCGGCGAGATCATCGAAATGCACGGCGACCGCGCCAGCGTACAGGTATACGAAGAAACCGCCGGGCTCGGCACCGGCGAACGGGTGGAATCCACCGGCCTTCCCCTGAGCGTGGAGCTGGGCCCGGGCCTGATCAAGGGTATTTTTGACGGCATCCAGCGCCCGCTGGAAAAGATCCGCGAAAAAACAGGCAACAACCTGACCCGCGGCGTGGAGGTCCCCTCTCTTGACCGCGATATCAAATGGCATTTCTATCCCACGGCGAAGCCCGGCGCCGTTCTCACCGGCGGCGACGTGCTGGGTTACGTAAACGAAACGGAAGTGGTAAAGCACCGCATCCTTGTGCCCCCCACCGCCAAAGGCGTGCTGGTGGAGCTGAAGGAGGGGGATTTCACCGTTACGGATACCATCGGTTATCTGGACGACAACGGCAAAAAGACCCCGCTGCACCTGATGCACACCTGGCCCGTGCGCCGTGGCAGACCCTATAAAACCAAGCTCTCGCCCAATCAGCCGCTGATCACCGGCCAGCGCACCATCGATACGCTGTTTCCCATTGCAAAGGGCGGCGTGGCGGCCATCCCCGGCCCCTTCGGCAGCGGCAAAACCGTAACGCAGCACCAGCTTGCCAAATGGGCGGACGCCGATATCGTTGTTTACATCGGCTGCGGCGAGCGCGGCAACGAGATGACGGACGTGCTTAACGAGTTCCCCGAGCTGATCGACCCCCATACGGGCAAATCGCTGATGGAGCGCACCGTGCTGATCGCAAACACCTCCGATATGCCCGTGGCGGCCCGCGAAGCCTCCATTTACACCGGCATCACCATTGCCGAATATTTCCGCGATATGGGCTACAGCGTGGCCCTGATGGCGGATTCCACCTCACGCTGGGCAGAGGCGCTGCGCGAAATGAGCGGCCGTTTGGAAGAGATGCCCGGTGAAGAGGGCTACCCAGCATACCTCGGCTCGCGCCTTGCGCAGTTCTATGAGCGCGCCGGCCGCGTAAAGGTGCTGGGCAGCGAAGATAAAGAAGCCTCCCTTTCCGTGATCGGGGCCGTGTCGCCCCCCGGCGGCGATATTTCCGAGCCGGTTTCACAGGCCACCCTGCGCATCGTAAAGGTGTTCTGGGGGCTGGATTCCGCGCTGGCATACAAGCGTCATTTCCCGGCCATCAACTGGCTGAACTCCTATTCGCTGTATGCCGATTCGCTGGGCCGCTGGTTCAACGAAAACGTGGCCTCCGGCTGGACCCGTTGCCGCGCCCGTATCATGCGGCTGCTTTCGGAAGAGGCCAGCCTTGAAGAGATCGTAAAGCTGGTGGGTATGGAC
>CAMVBR010000484.1 GCA_947165755.1 uncultured Clostridia bacterium | reverse complement strand
CGATTTTACGGCCTTTCGACAGGAAGATCATCCTTTGGGAACATTTAGGCCTTCTACCAAGTGTGTGGTCGCTCCGTCCAAAGCGGTAAACGCCGGCGGCGTGGCGGTTTCTGAGCTGGAAATGAGCCAGAACTCCATGCGTTACAGCTGGACCGCCGAGGAAGTGGATGAAAAACTCAAGAGCATTATGAAAAACATCCACGATATCTCCGCAGCCGCCGCCGAGGAATACGGTCTTGGCTACGACCTTGTAAAGGGCGCCAATATCGCAGGCTTCAAAAAAGTGGCCGACGCCATGTATCAGCAGGGTATCTTTTAATCGCATTGCATTTTTGCCGGAAGCGGCTGCCGCCTTCCGGCCTTTTTATTTTTGCCGCATATTTATCATTGATTATTACACATAAATCGTCAAAAAAAATGATTGAAATCACCTTAATTTTCTGTTATAGTTATAGAAGCGGGTTTATATCCGACTTCTATTAGTCAGGAGAATCATTTTATGGCTGAAAAAACAAAAATGAAACTGAACTACGGCAAAACCGCCCTGATCGGCTTCGGTTTTATGGCAGTTCAGATCGCATGGATCATATACAACGCTTTCGTTCCGCTGATCCTTGCCGATAACGCCACCATCAGCTCTCTCGCATGGTCCGGTACTGCAATCGGCATTATCATGGTCGTTGATAATATTTTCGGCGTGGTTTTTCAACCGCTTTTCGGCAGGATATCAGACAGAACACACACCCGTTTCGGGAAACGCACGCCCTATTTGATGATCGGCATTCCGCTTTGCGCGCTCCTGTTTATCTTTATTCCGCGCATACAGATCCTCGGCGTTTTGATGTTGGATATCATCGTGTTCAACTTTATTATGTCCACATGGCGCTCTCCCGTTGTGGCCATGATGCCCGATTTTACCCCCTCTGAGCTCAGAGGTGAAGGCAATGCGGTAATCAATATTATGGGCGGCGTCGGCGTTGTGCTCGGCACCTTGGCGCCGAAAATCATCGGCTGGGCATTCCATACCGAAGACGTTCAGATGATCCGAAATAACGTATTCCTTTTCGGCTCCATTATAATGGTTATATGCCTGCTTGTAGTCGTTTTCCTTGTGCGCGAAGGTGATAACCGCATTACTAAGGAAGAATCCCTGCGGATGGAAGAGGACTACGCCAAAGCCGGCGAACCGAAATAAACCAAGGCAGAGGTCAGCGATATCGGTCTCTCCAAGGGTGAGTTGGCTTCATTGATCCTGATGCTGATTGCACTGTTCTTCAATTCCAATGCCACCGATTCCATCAATACGTATTTCACCACCTTTGCTACAAAGGAACTTGCTTTCAGCGAGGGTAACGCATCGCTTATCATCACGTTATTTGCCGCAGCCACGGTCATCGGCGCGATTCCCGCCGGTAAACTCGGGCAGAAATTCGGCAGAAAAAAGACCATTATGACGGGCTGGGTCGGCGTTTTGATTCTGTTCCTTCTGTTCGCCTTTACCAGATGGCTCCCCCTGCTCTACGTTGCGATCCTTGTGGGCGGCATCTGCATTGCGTTTGTTACGATCAATACGCTTCCTCTTGTGCTTGAGATCGGCGGTCCCGAGAGGATCGGCACCTTTACCGGCCTCTATTATACCGCAACGTTTTCCGCCTCCATCGTTGGCCCCGTTGTGGTTGGTTCCATGTTTGATATCACAAAAAAATTCACTGCAGACGGCGCGGCAAACTATTGGTCGCTGTTTATTTTCTGCCCCATCTGTTTTGCCTTGGCGCTTGTTTGCATGACCTTTGTAAAACACGGCGAAACGCAAACGATTTCAGAAGAGGTCATTCAGGAGATCAGAGACAACGAGGATTAACTCGGTTTTACAGCGCTTTGGAGGTCAGCGTCCTTTTCTTGGAACTGGCCTCCGTTTTTATAAAAATAATGAATATTCGACGCAAAACGCCTTGATTTTTCAAAATGATTAGGCTATAATGATAAAGAATAAATATATGGGAGGTGTTTTTCGTGGGAGAAACAAAAAAATTCAGCCTCGGCAATCAGAATGAAGAGGAGATCAGGAATATTATACTCCTCACCTACGATGCGCTGAAGGAAAAAGGATACAATCCCATCAGTCAGATCGTTGGCTATATTCTTACGGAAGATCCCACCTATATCACAACATACAATAACGCAAGGAATCTGATTCGGCGGGTCGACCGCTTTGAATTGCTGCAGATCCTGCTGAAGGAGTACATCCGAGACAAAGACTGACAGGAGAACGATTATGGCAGAGAAAGAGAAGTATCTCACTTATAAGGGGTATCCCCTGGTTCGCAACGGAAAAACGATTTATTACGGCAACAGCTACGATCCTTTTATCATCATGATCCAGATCGCCACCACAAAGTCCGTCGGCGATCTGCAAATCGCCGATAAGGTTCTGGTTCAGCTTATCAATACGGATCCCGACGTCCGTCCCCGTGATAAAATCGTAAAGAAAAGCGAGAAGAAGGGCCTGTACGCCGCCATGGATGTGG
>CAMVBR010000483.1 GCA_947165755.1 uncultured Clostridia bacterium | reverse complement strand
TCCACTTCCATTCCGGGCCGACGTAGCTGTGCGGGACCAGCGGCTTTTCCTCATGACCGGAGATCCACGTTTCGCAGTCGCCGCACCAGACGCCCGCCGTATAACCGTGCGTCGTACAGGAGGAATCGCTCTCCCCTGCTTCGGTGGTGTTCACGTGGTTTTCGGGATCCTTTTCGCCGGTTTTCGGTGTGGAAGAGATCGGCCTGTTGCAGGAGACGCAGTAGACGACTTCCTTCCACGTTTTCTTCGCGACACAGGTGCCGGGCACGAGCTCTTCGTTTTCGGTACGGGTGCCGCCGGTGTGGTTATCGGGGTTTTCAGCTACGTCTTCCACCGTTTTTGTTTCGCTGCAGCCGGGAACGGTGCAGGCGTAGGTGGTTTCGCCCTTGGCGACGCAGGTGGCGGGTTTGGTGATCTCGCCCTCGTCCCAGGTATGGTCTGCGAAGGGCTTTTCCTCATGGCCGGAGATCCACGTTTCACAGTCGTTGCACCAGACGCCCGCCGTGTAGCCGTGGGCGATGCAGGAGGAATCGGTTTCGCCGACGTTCTCGGTGTTCACGTGACCGGCGGCGTTCAGCGTTTCCTCTTTGGTATCGGTATACGTATCCGCACCGACGGAAAACCGAGCCGTGTAAACGGTCTTGCCGTCTTCCTCACAGGAGGGTTCGATGGTCGCAGACGTTACGGTCACGTTGACATTTTCGGTATGGCTTGCGTTCGTCAGACACGTTACCGTGGCGTTGGGACAGGCGTAGCCGTCCCAGTTGAACACGGCGTTTCCGTAATCCCAGTCGTGGCCGATCGCGCTGAAGGTCTGTGACGTCAAATAGGCGCCGCAGGGGCAGTATTCTCTTACATATCCGCCGGCGGTACACGTTGCGGGGACCGTCTCCTTACCGGCCGTATAATGGTGCGAATGCGAATTGTCGATGGCGACGAACTGCCGTGAAACGTTGTTGGAGGAAATTTTATTTGCGAACGTCTGGGCGGTGGAACCGCTGTAGCCGTAAATAACAAGATCGGCGTTTGGCTCCTCCATGAAGGCGCCTTTGTCAATACTGCAGTTTGCATTATAAAAGTACAGCTGTTTCAGAGAGGAACAGTTGTTCAGGGACCATTGCACAACATAGGCCACGCTGTTCGGGATCTCCAGTTTCCGGAGACTGCTGCAGCCGTGCAGCGCGCCGACGGCGAGTGATTGTATGCTGTTCGGCAGCGAAATAGAGGTAAGGCCGGTGCAGCCGTCAAAGCAATACCACGGAATAGCGGTAATGCCGTATGGAATCTTGACGTCCGTCAGAGACACGCAGCCCTGGAACGACCTTTGGCCCAGCGACCGGATGCCGTCGTGCAGCGTGATATTCGCAAGTGACGTGCAATCTTTGAACGCGTCGTCGCCGATGGAGGTCAGCGTTTCCGGAAGCGTGATCTGCGTCAGCGAGGAGCAGCCTTCAAATGCGCGAGAGATATCCGTAACGTATTGTCCGAGCGTGACGCTTGTCAGCGACGTGCAGTTCCAAAAGGTCCCGACGACGCGCGTATAGCTGTCCGGAAGCTTCACCGTGCGCAGCTTCCCGGTTTCCGAGAACGCCCCATACCCAATTCCCGTAAGCCCCTCGGAAACGATGAGCGAGGTCAGGTTTCGGTTCCAAGCGAACGAATATCTTGCTATGGTGGTCACGCCGACAGGGACCGTGTAGCTCTCGTCGGCTTTGTTCGCCGGGTAGCAGATCAGCTTCGTCATATTATAATCGAACAGAATACCGTTTACGCTGCGAAAGGCGGTATTTCCGGGCGCCACAAGCACTTCCTTCAGCGACGTACACCGATAGAAAGCCCCATCCTGCATTTCCGTAAGGGACGCGGGCAGCGTTACCGTTGTGATCCCGGTGCCGGCGAAAGCATCGGAGTTGATAGTTTCAACGCTGCTGCCGATCTGAAGCTGCGTCAGGCTCGTACAGCCATCGAACGCGCTATTCCCGACGGTGATCACGTTGTTCGGGATCACAAAGGACGTGAGGCTTGTGCATCCGTTAAACGTGCTGCGGCTGATCTGGGTAAGGCCGGAAGGCAGCGTGACGGAAGCAAGGCTTGCGCATCCTCTAAACGCCTCCGCTCCGATAGAGGTTACGGTTGAAGCGATCGTCACGCTCGTAAGGTTTTCGAGTATTCCGAAAGCGCCCTCTCCGATCGCGGTAACGCCGCTGCCGACCGAAACCGTTTTGATCGAAGCGCGGTAGTCCTGCCAGGGCTGAACGTTCGAGCCGAACCATAACGAGTAATCATCCATCGCGCCCGTGCCGCTTACGGTCAGCTTGCCGGCGGAATCCAGCGTCCAGTTCAGGTTGGTGCCGCAGGTGCCGGAGGCGACCGTCGCGCCGAAGGCAGACATGGGGAAAAGGCTGAGCGCCAGCAGCAGCGTCAATAAAACAGCGAATACTTTTTTCATATCTTTATCCTCCTATGATCGATGGGGGATGTTCACGTTACCGTCTGCCGAAGAGATGGGCGAAGAAATAAGCGAGGGA
>CAMVBR010000482.1 GCA_947165755.1 uncultured Clostridia bacterium | reverse complement strand
CTTGTCGGAGACGGCGAGCGCACCGACTTCCTTGTAGTCTCAAACATCTCGTCGCTTATCCTGGCGCAGATCGCTGAAAATCCGGAACTTGTCGGCGTATTCAAAGAGATCCTTTCCAATACCGGCAGCGAACTTTACCTGAAAGATGCGGGGGCGCTCGGGCTCACCGGGACGCGCACAGTGCGTGAGCTCAGGCAGAGGGTGCTGCAGCACGGGTACACGTATTTAGGACACGTTGACAGCGGAGAAGGCAGTAATTTCGATGCCGTTCTTGATGATACAGTAACGCTTGAAGAAGGGGACAAACTCATCGTTTTAGGCGAAGATTGACCCCGCGCGGCACTATAGCAGCACCTTGGCGGGGCCCGTAATTAGATATTTATTTGGATTTTTTCTTCTTTTTAATAACGAGTGCGAGCACAACGCATACGCACGCGACTACGACGGCGGCAATGATACCGATGATCAATCCGGCTTTGTTGCCCCCGTCTTTTTTTATGCCGGAGTTTGAAGGCGCCGTGGCGGAACCGCTGCCGTTCGGTTTAGCGGAATTGACCGCAGGATCATTCGTTGGCAACGCGGTTTCAACAGGAGCTTCCGTCGGAGCTTTCGTGGGTGTAGGCGCCGGCGGCTCGGTAGCGGGTGCGACGGTCGGGAGCACAGCCATCTCTGAAAGCTTCGTCGCTACCATATGGTAGGCGTCCGTGATCGAAGAGAGCGAATCGGCATCGAGCACAGCGCTCGGCGTCTTTTCGCGGCCAGTATACGTCTTAGCCGCGTACTCGGTCTCAAAGAAAGCGATCCAGGCCACGTCGATTGAGAACCCTTTTTTCACTTTTCCGGCAGTTTCCGCCTGCTCATCCGCTTCGGCATTGCGGCTCGGTTCCATCGGATCAAAACGGACGACGTCAACGCTCTGGTAATGCATCGAATCCCAGATTGAGTCCAGCTCCGAATTTTCATTGACCGACGTAAGGTCAACGATCGCGGTCTCCCATTGGCCGCTGTGTACGTATTTTATCGGAATGTGCGGTTCCGCCGGCGGGACGACGTATAATTGCCCGTACAATTCCGCTCCTGCAGTGTCGAACTGCGTTATCGAGCGGTAACGAACGGCCGCCCAGACCACCTCGTCCGGATCGATCGTTGTATTATCGCCGTTCTCCATAAGATGGAACGTCCCGTACGGATCATCGCCCGTGGCAGTAAAGCGCACGTATTCAAGCTCGACAAGCTCTTCCGCCGGGACAGCCGCCGCCGCTTCAGTCTCTGCGGGTATTTCTGTGGTTTCCGCTTCGGCAAGCGCGAACACTGACAGGCTGGCGGCCAGAACAGCTGCGGTCAATAATGTGATCAGCGTTGCGGTCAATATCTTTTTCATCTTTTCCCTCCGGGGATGGCAGTAATGTTATTGTGCCCCATATTTTAGCACAAACGCGGAAACATTAAAAGATAGCGGTTGACAACGGCCCCTTTCTTTGCTAAAACATATGCGTGCCGCGGGACGCCCCCCGAACGCCGCCGGTGAAGGGAGCAATTAAAGGGGGCTTTTCAAAGGGAGCTTTTCAAAGAGGGCATTTCAAAGAGAGCAATTCAAAGGGAGCAGGTCAAATGAAAGACATCGTCAAAAAAATACTCAACGGCATTGCCGCCGGGATCGTCATCTCGATCGGCTGCGCCGTCTACCTCGCATGTGAGAATAAATACGTCGGAGCCGTAATGTTTTCCGTCGCGCTGCTGACAATATGTCTGCGCGGGTATTCGCTCTACACCGGAAAGATCGGATTCATACCTGAAGCGCACGGCAAAGAAGAACTGTCGGTACTGCTGCTGGGGTTGTTCGGAAACGCGATCGGTGTCAGCGCCGGCGGGTTTGCGCTCGCCTTCGCAATACCCAAACTGAAAGAAGCGGCAATAACGCTCTGCCAGGCAAAGCTTGACACTCAGACGTTCCCTCAGACGCTGATCCGCGGCCTGTTCTGCGGAATACTGATGTATATCGCCGTAAGCGTGTACCGCAGCAATAAAAACATCGTAGGAATCCTGTTCGCGATACCGGTATTCATTTTGAGCGGATTTGAGCACTCGATCGCAGATATAGGCTATTTCGCATGCGCGAATATCGCAAGCCTCAAGGCGTTCGGCTTCATATGGACCGTAATATTGGGCAATTCGATAGGGTCAATGCTGCTGCCCGTTGTCACGCTCGCGTTTTTGAAGAAAAATGTTTACTATTTTTTATTGCCCAGAAGACCCCTGAAAATAGACGAGATACCGGAGCGCAGCACAGAGCTCAGCGCAGAAGACGCGGCACGCTTTCCGATCGTACCGACGCTCGCAGTCTTGCCGCCGGTAAGGGAATTGACCAGGTTCGTACTCACCGAACGCGCTGCAGAAGACGCGGCGTTTGAAGCGGCCCTTTTAATCGTCTTGGACGTTGCGGCCTTCTTTTTTGCCTCGTCCTTCGCTTTTTTCTCCGCCGCCAGAGCAGCCTCTTTTTCCTCTTTCGCCTTCGCCTTCGCGGCCTCGGCT
>CAMVBR010000481.1 GCA_947165755.1 uncultured Clostridia bacterium | reverse complement strand
CATCAAGGGCATATTTACGGATGAGCCCCACAGAGGTCATTGCTTTGATAACCGCAGAGAAGCGGACGGCGTCACGTCCTGCGCCACCTGCTATACAGACGATATCTTTGAGGAATTTGAGGCGCGGTACGGTTTTTCCTGCCGGGCGATCCTGCCGGAGCTGTTTTACCGCAAAAACGGCGAGATCGCCGCGCCGGTAAAGCTCTTTTATATCGATCTTGCCAACGCTCTGTTTCTGGAGCGGTTCGCCATGCCCATCAACGATTGGTGCAGGCAGCACAATATGATCCTCACCGGCCACGTGCTGCATGAGGACAGCCTGATGAACCAAACGGTGCCGAACGGTTCGCTGATGCGGTATTATGAATATATGGGGTACCCCGGCGTTGACGTGCTCACAGAGCACAATCGCTGCTACTGGATCGTGAAGCAGCTTGCCTCCGCGGCGCGGCAGCTCGGTAAAAAGTGGATGCTTTCGGAGCTGTACGGCGTTACGGGCTGGCAGTTCAGCTTTAAGGGGCATAAAAACGTGGGCGATTGGCAGGCGCTGTTCGGCGTGAATCTGCGCTGCCAGCATCTTTCGTGGTATACGATGGAGGGGGAGGCAAAGCGGGATTACCCCGCCTCCATCCTGCATCAGTCCCCATGGTATAAAGATTACCCCGCCGTAGAAAACCACTTCGCCCGCATGGGCGTGGTGCTCGCCGAGGGCCGCCCCGATTGCGACGTGCTGCTGCTCAATCCCATTGAATCGCTCTGGTGCCAGGCCTACGCCGGCTGGGCGAACTGGATCTATAACGCTTCCCCCGAGGCGGAACCCTATGAAGAGCGCTACGTCTCTCTCTTCCATTTCCTTGCCGATCATCAGATCGATTTCGATTACGGCGAGGAGGAGATGATGTCCCGCCACGCCGCTGTGGAAAAAATCAACGGGGCAGCCGTTCTCCGCGTGGGGCAGGCGGCGTACAGGGTGGTTATCGTATCGAATATGCTCACCATCCGCCCCACCACGCTGAAGCTTCTGCGCGCGTTTGCGGAAAGCGGCGGCACGGTTATCTTTTGCGGAGATATCCCCGCTTACGTAAACGCCGTAAAATCGGCGGAGCCCGCCCGGCTGGCGGCGCAATGTGTTCGCGTTCCCTTTGATGAAAATGCGCTCGTATCCGCCGTGCGCGCCGCGTCGGCAGCGTATGTGTCGGTAACAAACGCCGCCGGTGAAACCGAAAAAGCGGTCTTCGCGCAGGTCCGCCGCGATTTTTGCGGGAACGGCGCCGCCGCCGTTGTGCTGAATACGGACCGCGACGCCCCGCGCCGTGATCTTGTGCTGACGCTGAAAGCCCCCGCGGGCTGCGCGGTTGAGGAATGGGATACCGCTGCCGGGATTCGTTATAACGCTTCCGCCGTTGCCGCGGAAAACAACGGCGTTTACCGTATCATGCTTTCTCTGGAGGCCGGCGGAACAAGGTGCTTCGTTTTCACCGGGAAAACCGCCGAACCCCTTCCGCCGGTTTCGGAATATGAAACCTTCGCGCAGAAAACGCTCACCGGCGAATTTCCGTACCGCCGCGATGAACAGAACGTGTGCGTGCTCGATTGGTGCCGCTGGCGCAAACAGGGCGGCGAATGGAGCGATGAGAATGAGGCGCTGCGCATCGATCGGCAGATCAGAGCCTGTTTCGGTTTGGAAAACCGCGGCGGCGGTATGCTGCAGCCCTGGTACGCCAAACGGTTCGATCAGAAAGACTACGGCGAAATACAGCTCTCTTATACGTTTGATATCGAAGATCTGCCCGCCGGCCCCGTCTTCCTTGCGGGGGAGCGGCCGGAGCTGAATCACTACCGGCGCAACGGCGTGCCGCTGCAGTGCGGCGATGTGAACGATTTTTGGGTGGACGATTGCTTCAAAAAAATGGCGAGCCCTGCCGGTGTGTTGAAAGCCGGAACAAATGAGGTGACCGTGAACGTGCGGTTCCTGCGCACCACCAACGTAGAGGCGCTCTATCTGGTGGGGGATTTCGGCGTAAAGATAAACAAACGCCGCCGCGCGCTTTCCACGCTGCCCACGCGGATCGGCTGCGGCAATTACGCCGATTTCCGGATGCCGTTTTATACCGGCAACCTGACCTATGTGCTCTCCCCCGAAACATATGCGCCGCTCGTGAACGGCTTTGACACTGCGGACCGGATCGTGCTTACGCCCGAATCCTTTACCGGGGCCTGCGTCAGGGTTGAGGCCTCCGATAAGACTGCCGTTCTGGGCTGGGAACCCTATGAGGCGGACGTAACCGAGGCGGTTCGCCTTGGCCTGCCCATCGAGGTTACGGTGGTGGGCACCCGCATCAACGTATTCGGCCCGCTGCACGAAACGGAAAAGCCCTCGGGGGCGTGCGGCCCGGATAATTTTGTTACCTCCGGCGATCATTGGACGGATGATTACAGCCTGCTCGACAGCGGCCTGCGCGGATTTACGCTGAAGGCGCAGAATATGAAAAAAAAGAGTGGAAATCCGCTTTGCACCATGCTATAATACCTCTATTACAGC
>CAMVBR010000480.1 GCA_947165755.1 uncultured Clostridia bacterium | reverse complement strand
TTCCCGGCCTGCGCGCGGTTGGATCAACGATCCGAACGGCCTTGTATGGTTCAAGGGCTATTACCACGTTTTTTATCAGCACGCGCCGCATTTTGAAACCCCATGGCACGAAAGCATGCACTGGGGGCATGCCCGCACGAAGGATTTCCTGCATTATGAGGAGCTTCCTGTCGCTCTGTTTCCCGATCGGCCTTACGACCGGGACGGCTGCTGGTCCGGCACCGCCATCGTAAAAGACGGCGTTCTCTATCTCTTTTACGCCTGTGTGCAAGGGGAAACGCAGGCCGTCGGCGTGGCGTATTCTTCCGACGGCGTTCATTTTGAAAAGTACGCGGGCAATCCCGTGATCCCATTCTTCCCTGCGGACGGCTCTCCCGATTTCCGCGATCCCGCCGTCTGCTTCGCCGACGGGAAATACCGGTGCGTTATGGCCTCCGGCAACCGGGAAAAGCATACCGCCGTGCTTTTGCTCTATGAGAGCGACGATCTGCTGCATTGGCGGTACTGCGGGGTCCTGCGCGAATGGGAAAACGCAAAATTCGCCGAATGCCCTTCGTTTTTGCCCTTCGGCGACCGCTATCTGCTTTCCGCCTCCGTTTGCCGCGAGAACGGCCACAGCTTTTCCGTTGCCGTCGGTTCTTTCACGCATGGGCGTTTTCTGCCAGAGGTTTCGGGTGAGGTCGATAAGGGCCCCGATCAGTATGCGGGGCAGATCTTCCGCGCCCCGGACGGCAGAGCGCTTCTGCTTTCCTGGACGCCCGGGTGGAACTACGCCGGCGCTTTCGCGCGGGATATCGGCTGTATGACCGTGCCGCGCGAGATCATTCTGGAAAACGGCTGCGTTTTTGCCCGCCCCGCAAGGGAAGTCTGTCATCTCGTAAAAGAGACCGACCCCGCCCTCATCCGCACGGCAGACGGCTTTCGCATCCGGCGGCAGGGCAGAGAGGACGTCGTTTTCTCCGGAGAAGTACGTTCGCTTGCCTGTATCCGTGATGCGTATCTACTTGAGGTGTTCGTCAACGGCGGCGCCGAAGTCTATACGGCTCTGCTTTGACCGATCCTTTATTTCCATGAAAGTAAGCGATACCGTGTAAATACAAAAGCCGCCTGTATGGCGTCCTCGCAAAGCGTTTTTCCGTGAGGGCCCCTGCAGGCGGTCGTTGTATTATATGATACGGGATTTAATTACACGCCGCCCCGATAAAGCCGAGAAACAGCGGGTGCGGGCGGTTGGGGCGGCTCTTGAATTCCGGGTGGTACTGCACGCCCACGTAAAACGGGCGGTCGGTGAGCTCCACTGTTTCCACCAGCCTGCCGTCCGGCGAAAGACCGCTCAGGGTCAGCCCCGCGGCTTGCAGAAGGGCGCGGTAATCGTTGTTGAATTCATAGCGGTGGCGGTGGCGTTCGGTGATCTCAAAGGCGCCGTAGCAGCGGGCCATGGTGGTGCCCGGCGCGATCGCGCAGGGATAAGCCCCGAGGCGCAGCGTGCCGCCCTTATCGATATCGTCGCTCTGGCCGGGCATGAAATCGATCACCTTATGCCTGCACTGCTCGTCGAACTCGCCGGAGTTGGCGTCCGTGATCCCCGCGGCGTTCCGGGCAAATTCGATCACGGCGATCTGCATACCGAGGCAGATGCCAAAATAGGGCACGCCCTTCTCCCGGGCGTATTTTGCCGCAAGGAGCATGCCCTCGATGCCCCGGCTACCGAAGCCGCCGGGCACGATGATCCCCTGAATGCCCTGAAGCGCGTCGTTCACGGTTTCGGGCGTGAGGGTTTCGGAATCGATCCAGCGGATATCGATATGCACGCCGTAGGCGTAGCCCGCGTGCCGCAGGGCTTCGGCAACCGAAAGATACGCGTCGTGCAGGCCCACGTATTTGCCCACGAGCCCTATGGCGACGGTCTCGGCGCGGGCCTCGATCTTTTCCACCATGGCTCTCCATTCCGTCAGCTCCGGCGCGGGCGCGTCGATCCCCAGCTCCCGGCACACCACGTCCGAAAACCGGGAGCTTTCCAGCATCAGCGGCGCCGCGTAGAGATTGGGCAGTGTAACGTTCTCGATCACGCAATCGGGCTTTACGTTGCAAAACAGCGCGATCTTCTGAAAAATGCTCTCCTCCAGCGGCTCATCGCACCTGAGCACGATGATATTGGGGTGCACGCCCATGCCCTGCAGCTCCTTTACCGAATGCTGCGTGGGCTTGCTCTTATGCTCCTCGGAGCCGTGGAGGTACGGCACCAGCGTTACGTGGATAAACAGGCTGTTTTCGCGCCCCACCTCCAGAGAGATCTGCCTTGCCGCCTCAATGAAGGGCTGGCTCTCGATATCGCCGATGGTGCCGCCGATTTCGGTGATCACCACGTCGGCGTTCGTTTTTTTGCCCACCCGGTAAACGAATTCCTTGATCTCGTTGGTAATGTGCGGGATCACCTGCACCGTAGAGCCGAGATACTCGCCGCGCCGCTCCTTGTTGAGCACGTTCCAGTACACCTTGCCGGTGGTGAGGTTGGAATACTTGTTCAGATCCTCGTCGATGAAGCGCT
>CAMVBR010000479.1 GCA_947165755.1 uncultured Clostridia bacterium | reverse complement strand
GTTTTTCAACGTATGCCTTGATCTCCTGGGACGGCTGCTCGTCTGCCCACCAGTTGTAACCACGGGCAAGGCGGTAGAATTTGTCCACGCTGTAAGCTCCACCGATGACGATGTAGTTCAGCCCGTTGAGCGTGAAGATCTCACCGTCCTGGGCAAAGAGGAGGTTTGGGAATCGATCCTGAAGCCAGACCTTTCCGCCGTTCCATTCCGCGGCGTGATAACCGTCCACAAGTTGTGGACGAATTTCATGGTTGCCATGGATGCATAATATCGTCGGGGTCAGGCTGGCAAGAACAGCTTTCATCTCGTCATCCCGCCAATCGCCGTAGTAGTTGGCGCCGACATCGCCGAGCAGAACCAGAATATCGTCTTTGGTTAATCCCGCCTTCTGGCAGAATTTCTTTACGCCCCACGGGGAACCGTGGATATCCCCGGAGAAATAGATCATAGATGTCACCGCCTTCGCTTTGAAATCGCTCGTTCCTGCTCGGATAAACCGGTATGAATCACCGGACTTATTATAACAGAAGCAGTATAAAAATGCTTGAATTTTCGGAAAACATAATCGTTTTTTAGGAAAATGTAATTATTATTTAATCTCTCGGCAGAACTGAAAAATCGGGACACGGTACAGAACGCTCTGCGCCGTACCCCGATTTTGTCGGTGTGCGCACCGTGCGCACCGGCGCAAAACCACCTGATTTGGCAGACAAATCAGGTGGTTTGCTTTGTGAAAGACCGCGTATTCTGAATCAGTCCTTCAAACCGGCACCAAAGCTGAACACTTTCTCCAGAGCCTCGTCAGCAATTTGGTCTTCTCCGTGGAATGTGAAGACGCCCATGTTTTCCAAATGCAGATACACGAGGAAGGAATTCTCATATTCATACATCGCGCCGCCGTAAACATTCTCGTCTCCGGAGCTCAGGATCAGCGCGGCCTTTTTCAGACGGGTCAGCACCTTCGGCGAACCGATAGCGTAAAACCGGTTGATCGCGCACTGAAGCTGTCCGGTAAAGTTGTGGTAATAAACCGGAGACGCCAGCATCAGCATATCGGCTTCCTGCAAGAGGGGATAGACTTCCTGCATATCGTCTTTCTGCACGCAGGCTCCGTTTCCTTTGGTGTGGCAATACTCGCAGGCAAGGCACCCTGCGATTTTCTTGCGGCAAACGTCCACCCGATGAACCGCATGTCCGGCACTTTCTGCGCCTTTCTGAAAGGCGGCGACCAACTTCGCCGTACTGCCGCCGGGTCTGGGGCTGCCGTTCAAAATCAAAACGTTCATTTGGAAAGATGCTCCTTCAAAAACGCTTCGATCCGGTCAAACGGGATCTTATCGTGATCAACGCCTCCGTCATACAGATCGGTATGATTTGCTCCGGGGATGATCATAAGTTCTTTATTTGCAGCCCACTTTTCGCCTGCGCCTGTAGTCATATCCTTGAACGAATCCTGACTGAAATACAGGGAGTGTGCTTTTTCGCCATGGATCATCAGTACTGCGCTGCGAATCTCCTTGGAATATTGCAGGATCGGCATGTTGATCAAATTCCAGGGCTCGGTCGTCACCTAGCCGAGGTTGAAATTGATGGCGCGCTTGTGGAAGGCGCGTCCGCCGGGGGCATAATACGTGGTTGCCGCATCGCAGCGGCGGGACGGGATCGCTTTCCTCAGCGCATAGGCACCACCTCCTTTTGGGTTGGCCGGGGAATAAAAATAGCTCCCGACTTTTTACGGTCGGGAGCCTTTCGCTCGTTCTGTTTTTCGGTTTACAAGTTAATCTCTGAGAATATCGGAAATTTAATGGTGTCGATTTTCCAATCACCATCCTCTCTAATCATTGAAATTTCAATTGAGCCAATCAACTTATCCTCATAGTTGAAGGAAAGGACAACTGCTGCATTTTCATTACTCTTTAGAACGTCATCAACCTCCCATTGCACTTCTTGAATTTCGGATTTCAAAACACTAACATAGTCGTTTTGATTAATTAAACCCATAATTGTTTTAAAAAGGTTGCTGCTGGTGATAGAAGAAACCGTATCAAGCGCTTCCTTTGCATTACCAGTCAGATGAGACTCCAACCCCTCCATGCCAGACGTGTTTACATCGTCAATCATTGTCTTAAGTGCATATTCGGGAGTATTGACGATGTACATTCCGATACCACCTGCAATTACTGCAAGCAGCAATACGATGGAAAGAATGATTATAATTGCTTTTTTCATGTCTCGTTACCCCTTTCGGTTTATCTGTTATTATTATACCCTTTGGCAACTTCGCTTTGTAAATTTGGTTTTACCTTGCCCGCTGTGCCACAGTTGTTTTGCTTGTCTTTATTATATTCAAACGCTGACGGGTTCTGTAAAACGAGTTTTTCGTATAGAATAGAAAAACGCTGTTTCAATAATACCATATTTGATGCGGAAATTTTACCGCATCTTTGATGCGGATTATCTGAAATGCTCGCCCATGCTCACGAAATAGGGCATTTTGTTTTCGGTAAAATAACAGTGCAGTAAAAGTTCCCCAGAAATGCAGCGGTGGG
>CAMVBR010000478.1 GCA_947165755.1 uncultured Clostridia bacterium | reverse complement strand
GCGATATACGCCACGGCGCGGGCGCCGCGGGTGATATATTTGCCCACGTTCCCGGCAAGGCCGGTGAACAGAGGCGAGCGCATCTTCACGCCCTCGGCGGCCACAGCCGGGCGCACGCGCACGTTCTCCCCGGCAAAGGGGCAAAGAATATTGCTTCCCGTGGCCCAGGCGCCGTCCGCAAAGGCGAGCAGACCGGAAAGCGCCTCCCCTTCGGGCCGATCTCCCGCAAAGGGCAGCAGGCACATAAGCGCCCGCTCGCGGCTGCCGTTGTAGGCGGGGGCAAGGCTCTTGCTCTGCGGCGCGATGAGGGCGTAGGTAGCGGGGATGCGGTCGTTCGAGCGGTTCGGGTGGTGGCGCTGCTCCCCCGTATAGGTGCCGAAGGGGTTCATGGTGACCGCGCCGGTATCGTCGAGCCGCATGGGGCAGGCCGCCATGGAATTGAGCACCGTGCGGGCAATGCCCAGCATGAGCCCCGCGCGGCCGTTGGTAAGCCCCACCGCCCCGGCGGAAAGCTGGTGGTTGAAGGAGGCAAGGGCCTTGTTCTTCGCGTCCGCCCGGGCGAAATCCCCCACCGAAAAGGAGGAGATATCCCCCATATAATTGCGCTTGAGCACGGTCAGCTCCCCGGGCAGGGCGGGGCGCAGCGCGAAGGGGACCGCCTCTTCCCAGCGCATATCGCTGAAGCGGCCGAGGGTGGAGTTTTCGGTGCTGATGGCGTCCCGCTCCGGCGTGTAGGGGTAAGAAACGTCGGTTTTCACAAAGATGCCGGGCAGCGCGTCCGCGGTGAAGAAATCGAAGCGAAAGCGCCCCGGAGCCGCGCCGGGCAGGGGAATGAGGCCCCACAGGGTAACGCACTCCCCGCCGGCGATCTCGCCCGCCTCGGCCTTGGCGAAGCGGAAGGGGTACTTGCCGCCGCCGTAGGTGAGGTAGCTTTCGATCAGGTTTTCGGCGCCGAGGATGCCGCCCTGATAGGTGAGCGCCTTCACGCCACGGGCATGGAATGCGATTTCGGTATCGCCCGAAACCAGCCGTTCGGGCAGCGGACGTACCGGCGCGGGGGCGTCGGTCACGCTTACCTGTAGGCGGTATTCCTTTTTGACCTCGGCGAAGCGCAGCATCAGAAACACGCTTTCGCGGGTTTCGTCCATGGGCAATACGGTGTAAGCCAGCAGCCCTTCGGCGGAAACCGAAAGCTGCGATACGTCCGTGAGCTTCGCGGCGCATGCCAGCTGCAGGCACTGCACCGGGGAATTCGTGATATTGTATATAGTAAGGGGGCCGTCCGCGCGCAGGGCGGCCTTTGTGAGTTTCGCGGCAAGGGCGTCCGCCGTGCGCTCCCGCTGGATATTCAGCACCGGGCTTGCCAGCCCGAAATGGGTGGTGGAGAGCAGCTTCACCCGGTCCAGAAAGGCGTTTTCGTCCGGGAAGGCCCTCGCGGCGGCGCGGCTGCGCTCCACGGCGGTCCAGATCTTGCGGTTGTAGGGCTTTTCCGCCCACGAGGCGTAGCCGGTAAAGTTGCCGTCCGCCGTATCCTGCGTAAAGGATATTTTCCCCAGCGGCGCGTGGCTTTTCAGGTAGCCGCCGGGGGTATCGAAGGTCACGAAATCGAGGTCCGCCACCTCCCCGGCAAGGCCCCGGAGGCCTTCGGTGTTGGCAAGTCCGCCGGGAATGCCGAGCGGCTCCCAGAAGACGGCGTCCGCGTCCATATTGATAAACAGGAACAGGTCGTGCCCGATCTCGCCGGAACGCTGCTTTTCGTGCAGCTCTTTCACCCACGCCCGCAGGCAGCCCGCGTCGCACACGTCCGCGTTGGAGTAGGTGGGCAGCACGGTGAGGGAATCGCCCCGGTATTCGTAGCAAAGGGGGTTGAAGGCGAGTTCGTCCGGCAGCGGCGGGATCAGGGTTTTGAACGCGTCGAAGGGCACGCAGGAATAGTAGAGGCACAGCGCCTTCACGCCCAGCCGGTTGTAAACGCCGATTTGCGACGGGCTGAACATGACCTCCTGCGGGCGCACGATTTTTTCGCACCCGCCGAAAAGATCCAAAAGGCCGGAGCCCTGCGGGTTCGATACCGCAAGCTCGATGCTGGCGGCAAGCTCCGCTTCGTCCATCGCTCCCAAAGCGCCGTTGGAGTAGCCCATGATGACGTGCTCGTCGCCGTTTTCCTTGGCGCGGCGGCGCATGCCCTCCAAAATATCGGGGGCGTACGTGGGCAGGATCTGCTCCAACGAAAAGAAATTGTCGCTGTCCCACGTGCCCTTCACGGGGACGCCGGCGGCGCTGAGGTCGTCGAGCGTTCGCAGAATGCCCCTGATGATGCGCAGATCGGAGCCGAAGCCCTTTTCATCGGGGGTATCGCCCCGGTAAGAATGGTAGCAGTTGACGTGGAAGCCGAACCCCACGTGCACGCGGTGCGCCATAATATGCCCTCCCTTTCGCGCTTTGCGCCTGATAAGGGTATGGTAGCATATTTGAGGAAGATTGGCAAGGGAGGGAAATTGCAGTTTGTCGCGCCGGAGGCGCGACAGCGATATGGATCCTGCGGATCCG
>CAMVBR010000477.1 GCA_947165755.1 uncultured Clostridia bacterium | reverse complement strand
TGTGACTGGAGTTCAGACGTGTGCTCTTCCGATCTAGAGATGATCGTTATAGAAGCCGGGGCCCTCGAGATTATAGAGCGCGGCGATACGGTCCCGCGTTTCATCGCTGCATTTCAGCGCGGCCCACAGGGCAAGATTACCGCCCTTGGAATGGCCGCAAACCACGATTTTGCCGGGGTGCTTCGCGGCGGCGTTCTCAAGATAATCAAGGGCGAGCTGATGCGAGGGGATGCCCTTTTTCACAAGGATATCCAGATCCTCTTTCCAACCGATAATGGAATCATCGGTGCCGCGGAACACAACGACAACGGTGCCGTCCGACAGCAGAAGCGTCATAGCCGCAAACTGCACGGCGGGCTGGGTGGTGAACACCTCTGTAAAATCGGCCACCTTTGCGCCGCCGAACCGGGCGCTTCTGGCGATCTCCACCGCGCGGATGGAGATATTCTTTGTGAGCACCATGCCCACCGCCTTATGGCGGGAACCGCGCAGCTCAAAGCTCTTCATATAGAGCTCCCGCAGGGTGACGTCGTTCTTATTCAGGTTGCTGTATACTTTTTCCACAGGCAAATAGAAAGAATGACACAGCGCAATGCTGTCCACTGCGTTGAAGGGCTTTTCCTCAAAGGGAACGTTGCCGTACTTTTTCAGATAATCCGAACTGTTTGCCATAGCGCTTCCTCTTTTCTGCGTATCTTAGATTTCTTTTAAGATTAATAATATCACAACCGCAGTCCGTTTGCAAGAATTAAATGCGGCAAAATTGAGATAAGGGCGTTCCGCCGTTGCATTTTTCGCCGGAAAGGGGTATAATGGAAACAAAAAAAGGAGGTTTCGCCTATGAAACGCTCGTTTTTCCCCGTTTACCTTGCGCTTGCGCACAAACGAAAAAAGAACCATAACCCCGGCCCGTATCTCGGCTATGCCGTAAAAGTGCCCAGAGAGGGCAAAAAGGACGTAAAGGCGCGTATTTACCGCCCCGCCGCAGGCCCGGCCACGCTGCCGGTGCTGTTCAACGTGCACGGCGGCGCATGGATCTTCGGCGACGCCGAGGGGGTGGATCTGCAATCCCAGTATCTGGCGAACCATTTGGGATGCATAGTGGTGAATATCGATTACCGCCTTGCCTATGAATATCCCTTCCCCTACCAGCAGACCGAAGTTGCGGATACGGTGGAATACTTTCTCACCCATGCGGATAAATTTCATATCGACCCGGCCCGCGCCGCGCTGATGGGCCATTCCGCCGGCGGGCATATCTCCGCCGGGGCAGCCATGCTGCTGCGCAACAGGGGCGTGCGCCTCAGCGCGCAGGTGCTGTGCTACCCCTTCCTCAATTTTATAGGGTTCAGCTATGCGGATTACGCCGGGGTAAGCGGCGCGGCAGGCAAGCTGCTGACCCGGTTCTCGGAAGCCGTTCTGTTTGAAAAGCTGCCGAAGGACGACGTGATGATCTCCCCCGGCAACGCCGACCCCGAAGCCCTTCGCGGGCTGGCGGACGCGGTGATCCTGAGCTGCGGGGCCAACGATCCCCTTCTGCCCCAGGCGGAGCAATACGCCGCCAAGCTGGAACAGGCCGGCGTAAAGGTGACCTACCGTGAATACACCGAGGCGGAGCACGGCTTTATGGAGCGCGGCTTCCGCGACGACCCCGCCGTGTTCGCCAAAGAGAGCAAACAGGATACGCTGATGCGGCAGGGCGTGGAATTTCTGCGGGAACAGAAGATATTCGACCGGCTGTGAGAGGAAACGCCATGAATAAAACCGAACAGTTCAAAACCCTGATCCGCGAAAGCGAACGCATCGTATTTCTCACCGGCGCGGGCATCTCCACCGCCAGCGGTCTGGCGGATTTCCGGGGCAAAGAGGGCCTTGAAAAGCGCAAAAGCCCGGTGCCCTACGAAACACTGCTTTCCATCGATTTCTTTGAGCGGGACCCGGCCGCGTTTTATAAGTATTATCGGGATTTTCTGATCGTGGGGGACGCAAAACCCAATATCGCCCACAAAAAGATAGCCGCCCTGGGCGACAAGGCGGCGGTGGTGACCCAGAATATCGACGGGCTCCATCAGCTGGCGGGCAGCAAAAACGTGACCGAGATCCACGGCACCACGCTCACCTACCGCTGTGTGAAATGCCGCAATACCTACCCCGAGAGCTATATCAAGCGGACCCCCGGCGTGCCGAAGTGCGAATGCGGCGGCATTCTCAGGCCCGATATCGTATTCTACGGCGAAATGCTGGACGACCGCAAGGTGGAAAAGGCCGTGCGGCTGATCTCCGGCTGCGATCTGCTGGCGGCGGTGGGCACCTCGCTGGTGGTATACCCCGCCGCCGGGCTGGTGCGCTACCGCCCCCGGAACGCAAAATTCGTGATCGTCAATTTCGACCCCACCCCCTACGACACCTACGCCGACCTTGTGATCAACGAGGATATATCAAAGGTGTTTGAGGGGATATGAACGGTAATGGAGAAGTATAGGTAAATTGTAATTTATCGCGCACTTGCGCGCCAAATTATAATAGTGAAGAAGTAAGAGTGAATAGTGAAG
>CAMVBR010000476.1 GCA_947165755.1 uncultured Clostridia bacterium | reverse complement strand
ACAAGCCGGAAAGGAAGGCGTTCGGTTGTGGAACTGACGAAGAGAAAAGAAATGATCCTCTCTTCCGTTGTGGAATTCTACATTGAAACCGGCGAGCCCGTGGGCTCGAAATACCTGATGAGCGTGCTTCCGATCTCGGTATCTTCGGCAACCATCCGCAACGAGATGGCGGAGCTGGCAGAGCTTGGGTATCTGGAGCAGCCCCACACCTCGGCAGGGCGGATCCCCTCGCCGCTGGGCCTGCGCTACTACGTGGATAAGCTGCTGCGCACCGCCGCGCCCTCCTCTTCGGAAATGCTGCGCATTTCCAGCAGCATCGACCACTTCGAGGGCGACGCAGGCGTGATCCTGAGCGAAGCGTGCGACGTGCTTTCGGAGCTCACGGGGACTTTGGCGCTGGCCACAACGCCCTCGTACCCCGACGCGGCGATCACAAACGTGCAGCTGCTGCCCATCGGCAAGCGCAGCGCGCTGGTGGTGTTTTCCACCTCGGCCGGCGTATTCCGCAGCCGTATGGCAAAGCTGCAAACCGACGCGGATTACGAGCTCATCGAGCTGTTTTACAACGTGTGTGCCGCCAACGTGATCGGCATGGGCACCGCCTCTCTCACAAAGGCGTTCGAGCAAACGCTCACCCTATCGCTGGGCGCGCGGGCGCTGGATATCGCGCCGCTGCTGGTGAGCCTGTTTGAGGCGATCGGCGAAAGCACGCAGGCGGACGTAATCGTGAAAGGGCAAACGCGGCTGCTCGCCTCCCCCTTAAGCGCGGACGCGCCGAAGATCATAGAGCTCACAACGAAAAAAGAACCGATGCTCCGCCTGCTTTCGGATACGTCGGACGGACCGAAGCTGAAGATCAGCAGCGAGACCGGCTACGCCTGCCTCAGGGACGCGGCAGTGATTGCAAGCCCCTATCAGGCCGGGGAAAACGCCGCCGGCGCCATCGCGGTGATCGCCCCCATGAAGACCGATTACGCCCACATCGTGCCGCTGGTAAAATACGTGAGCGACGCGGTCGGCGGGCTGATCACGGGCAATCTGGAAGCAGACAGCAGAAAGGACGGATAGCATGTCAGAGAAGAAACAGAAGAAAGCGGCCCCCGAAGCCGCTCCCGATACGGAGAAGGAAGCGCCCGCGCAGGAAACGTGCGAAACGGAAGAACCCCGCTGCGAGGAAGACGCCGCCGAAGAAAACCCCGAGAGCGAAGCGCCCGGCGCCGAGGACCAAATCAAGGCGCTGGAAAAGAAGCTGAGCGACACCACGGATCAGCTGATGCGCACGCTGGCGGAATACGATAATTTCCGCAAGCGCTCTCAAAAGGAAAAAGACGCGCTCTACGCGGACGGCAAGACCGACGCGATCGCAAAGCTCCTGCCCGTAGCGGATAATCTGGAGCGGGCCGTGGCCGCCGACGGCGACGCCGAGAGCTGCAAAAAGGGCGTGGAAATGACGCTCAAGCAGCTCACCGACAGCCTTTCCGCTTTGGGTGTGACCGCCTTCGGCGAACCGGGCGAGGCCTTCGACCCCAACCTGCACAACGGCGTGATGCACGAGGATAACGACGAGCTCCCCGAAAACAGCATTGCTGCCGTATTCATGAAGGGCTATAAAATGGGCGACAAGGTGATCCGCCACGCCACCGTAAAAGTGGCGAACTGAAACCGCATTTAAATTGTTTATAATAACATCAAGATATATTACGGAGGTAAAAGATTATGTCAAAAGTTATCGGTATTGATTTGGGAACCACCAATTCCTGTGTAGCAGTGATCGAGGGCGGCGAGCCCGTTGTGATCGCGAACGCCGAAGGCGCCAGAACCACCCCTTCCGTGGTGGCGTTCGGCAAAACCGGCGAACGTATGGTCGGCCAGGTGGCAAAGCGTCAGGCCATCACCAACCCCGACCGCACCGTTTCTTCCATCAAGCGTCAGATGGGCTCCGATTACAGAGTGCGCATCGACGACAAGGCCTATACCCCGCAGGAGATCTCGGCCATGATCCTGAGTAAGCTCAAGAGCGACGCCGAGAGCTATTTGGGCGGCACCGTAACCGAAGCGGTGATCACCGTGCCCGCTTACTTCACCGACGCGCAGCGTCAGGCCACCAAGGACGCCGGCAAGATCGCCGGATTGGACGTAAAGCGTATCATCAACGAGCCCACGGCGGCGGCGCTTGCCTACGGCATCGATAAAGAGACCGACCAGAAGGTCATGGTATACGACCTGGGCGGCGGCACCTTCGACGTTTCCATCATCGAGATGGGCGACGGCGTGCAGGAAGTGCTTGCCACGGCGGGCAACAACCGTTTGGGCGGCGACGATTTCGACCAGCGCATCATCGACTGGCTTGCCAACGAGTTCAAAAAGACCGAGGGCATCGACCTGCGCGGCGATAAAATGGCCATGCAGCGCCTGAAGGAGGCTGCCGAAAAAGCGAAGATTGAGCTTTCCGGCGTCACCACCTCCTCCATCAGCCTGCCCTTCATCACGGCGGACGCCACCGGCCCGAAGCATCTGGAAATGACGCTCACCAGAGCCAAATTCAACGAGCT
>CAMVBR010000475.1 GCA_947165755.1 uncultured Clostridia bacterium | reverse complement strand
TAGATGATTTCGGTTATTGTGATACTTCCACAAAAGGAAATATTGTAATCCCGCTTGAAACAACTTTTGGAGCGAATATCTCATATTATTTCAACGGAATAAAAGACGAACCTGCTCAAAGCGGTTATTATCACGTGACAGCAAGAGTTGAAGAATCAAACGGCTTCGTCGGCACAGAGATCGATCTGGGTGGAATCGTGATCTTTGCTACGGATGACAATATGCGCGTGGTACTTGCTGATGAGCAAACAATAATCATCAATCTTTTCGATATAAACGCGACGGATACCACCGGCTTTTTCAACCTTATTACGAATGAGGGGCAAAATCAAATCTTAGGGAAACAGGATGAAACGGGAGACACCTTCGGCAAATACCTTACACAGGGCAGGGAATCATTATTTACACTTGATTGGAATCTGTTTGAATTCACGGTTTACGACGAAGATGAAACGCCTTTCAATCTCGGGAACATCGTATTCCGTTTGGATCCCGCTTACGGCCTCGCAAAGAAAATGCTGCAATTGCATGGTAAGGATGATCAGATCTCCTTTGAAATAGACTATGACGAGAACGCTTCCGTACTTGACCTTCGAATCTGCGGAGATGAGGGAACCAAATTGTACGACGCGCTTCAGGGCACAGGATTGAAAACCGCTTTGCTGGGATATGGTTACGCAAACAGTTGTAGGGTTCCCAGCAATAATAATTCATTTCCAACAGTGATTCCGGATGCCTCCGATGAAGATGCGATTGAAAGTTTTATTAGTTGTATTGTCAGCGATACGAAACTCTCGGGCATTACCGCTACCAATTTTAAAACCGTCACACTGGCGGAAATTTCCGGAAGCATCGATCTGCTTTATTCTTTGTATGATCTGCCTGCGGATGCTGACCTCAGCACAGCTCCGGACGAATTCGACGAATTCGACCTATTATGCGACGTCCTTACAGTTAACATCACTTTCACTGTGAATGGATAATTTTACACTAATACAGTAATTTGTCTATTGCTTTCTATATTAAAAAGAAATAAAATGAAGAGAGGCGCACTGCCTCACGCCCCGGCGGAAGACGCCGCTATCCCCTTTTTCGTCCAATATTTTTGTTTGGAATATAGCAAAGAAAGGAATAATCCCATGAAGAAAGTCACAAAACCACTTTCCATTCTTCTCACTCTGGTTATGATTTTCTCCGCGTTTCCGATCGTTCTTCCGGCGTTTGCGGCTGACGATTCAGCCGCCCCGGAATATACGGAAACCGAACTTCGTGAGATCTCGGACAAGTATCAGTATCATCTGACCGCGGACGAGATCGCCGCGATCGCCTCCGGAGAAACCACCTTATCGGAAACGGTAAGCTCCAGAGAAGAGGACGTTACCCTCATCGTGCAGCTGACCGGCGACGCCGTTCTGGAAGCAGACGGCGACGCGATGGTTGACGGTGAACTCACCCGTTCTGCGCAGAGAAAGCAGAAGAGCATTGCCAAGCAGCAAGACAAAATCGCAGACAAAATAAGCGATAAGGTTCTTGACGGTGAAGACGTGGACGTGCTGTATTCTTACACGCTGGTGTCCAACGCCTTTGCTATTACGGCAAAGCCCTCACAGATCGACGAGATCGCAAAGATCAAGGGCGTGGAATCCGTATTCACCGCACCGGTGTATACGGCGGTGCCCACCGACGCTTATGATCCCAATGCGGAAAAAGCCGTGAATTACTTTACCGGCAGCGATAACACCACCGCCAGTAAAGGCACCGGCACCGTTGTTGCCGTGATCGATACCGGTCTGGATCTGACGCACGACGCATTTTCCTGCGACGTTACAAATCCGAAGTTTACGCAGGAAGATATCGCTGCCAAGCTCCCGAACACGAACGCGTTCAAAAACAGAGCTGCCGAAACCACCGCGGCGGACGTTTACCGTAGTGTAAAGGTGCCCTTCGCCTTCAACTATGCGGATATCGGCAACGATTTCGCGCTGGACGTCTCCCATAAGAACGACGATCAGGGCGACCACGGTACGCACGTTTCGGGTATCATTGCCGGTTATGCCAAAAATGCGGACGGCAAGGTCGTGTTTGAGGGCGTTGCGCCCGACGCGCAGATCATGATGTTTAAGGTGTTCGGTTCCGACCGTGCCGGTAACTTCGCCGATATTCTTGCCGCCGTGGAAGACGCGGTGACGCTCGGCGCCGACGTTATCAACCTGTCCCTCGGTTCCTGGGCAGGCTTTACCTACGCAGGCGATTATCCGGATCTGGAGGCAGCTTATCAGTCCGCCGCCAACGCGGGCATCGTGGTGTGCGCTTCCGCCGGCAACGAGTATTCCGCCGCCTACGGCACGCTTTACGGCAACAACCTCTCGCTTGCCTCCAACCCAGATAACGGCATCATCGGGTCCCCCGCCTCTTACGACGATAACCTTGCCATTGCTTCTTTGGCCAGCAAGAACTACTACGCCAAAAACGTGCAGGTGAACGGCAGACCTCTCGCCTATACCTGCAACGCCACCGCAGAAAGCAGAAACATTGAAAAATACGCCGGTGAAACA
>CAMVBR010000474.1 GCA_947165755.1 uncultured Clostridia bacterium | reverse complement strand
GCTCACAGACAGAACTCGCCATATTGCGAAAAGGTTGGGTTTCGATGCGAACGGCGAACGGCAAACGGCGAACGGCGAACGGCGAACGGCTGTCGCGCCTCCGGCGCGACAAACTGCAATTCAACGGAGGGCTTTTTATGTCAACCAAAGGCATGCCCCGCTGGGCGACCGTATTGGCGGGCGCGTTTTTCATGGGCTTTTTGTGGCGCGTGCGCGGCACGGGCGGCTGGGGCTCGGCCTGGGGCCTGCTGAACGCGGGCCTCGCGTTCACGCTGTTTCTGGCGGGCGCGGTGAAAAAAGAAAAAGCGCCTTCCTTCCGGCTCGTGAGCCTCACGGCGCTCTCGTTCATGCTCACTGCCCCCGCGTGGGGCACGCTGCTCACCAAGATCACCGGCGTGATCAGGGGCGAGACCCTCGGAGAGGGCGCCGCCGACGTCTACGTAAGCCCGGCGGTGGGGGCGCTCACCATGGCGCTGATGGGCTTCGGTCTGGCGGGCGTTTTCGGCGTGGCGCTGGGGCGCTGCTTCAGCGAAAAGGCGTGGTCGCTCAAGCAGTATGTATTGGTGCTGGGCGTGTTTCTGCTGGCGGCCTACGGGGCCAAGGCCACTGTGGCGCACCCGCTGGTAAAGCTCATTGAGCCGCAGGCTTACAGCGCCTTTGCCGGGGGGATCGCCGAAGAAAACCTCGGGAAAAGCGTTTACGGCGTGTATATGGCCCATTTCAACGCCGAAGGCTGGGCAAAGCACGTGCTCGGCGGGCGGCACTATTACGCGCTGGTTTCCGCCGTTGCCTCCGCCATCGGCGCCTTGGCGGCGATCCTTGCCGCCCGGTTCATCGCAAAGGACCGTTTTGCGGCAAAAACCGGCGTCGCGGTATGCGGGGCCTTCGCGTTTTCCATTACGCTGGCGGATCTGTTTTTCTTCTTTTCCTACGGCGGCTACCGCATGGCGCAGGGCCTTTCGCTGCCCGAAAACTTCGCGGCGTGGAGCCTGTGGGAGTATTTTACCGGCTTTCTCGCGGGGGGAATCATCACCGCCTTCGTGCTGCGCGCCGCCCCGGCGGGCGGAACGCGGGAGACGCTGCTGCGCAAAATGCCGGAAAAACAGTTGGGCGCGCTCACCTTCGTTTTCTGCTGTATCGGCGCACTGGGCGTGAATATCGTGCGGCCCGTGCTGCGCCGGTTCGGGGACACGAAGCTGCTGATCCCCGCCGTGGCCGCAGCCGCGCTGCTCGCGCTGGCAGTATCGCTGCTGCTCGTTAAAAAATACGGCTTCCGCTTTGAAAAAGCGGAAGCGCGCCGGTTTTACCCCGCCCTGTGCCTGTTTCTTTCCACCTTTATCATTCTTTGTTATCTCTTTATCGGCCCCGCCGAAAAGCAGGAATTCCGCAGCCTCGGCATGGCGCATACTATGCTGGTGATCGCGTCGTACGCCGTAGTAACCCTATATTGCGGTTTATCGCTGCGCTCCAATGCGTAATTCATAATTCGTAATGCGTAATTCGTAATGATCGGCGGCGGCTTCGCCGCATATTATAATCGAAGAGAACCACACGCCTCTTTCTCAACACGCAACACGAAATACACAAAAAACCGACCTTTTCAGGCCGGTTTTTTACAAGGTTAAATCGTTTGCTTAAACTATCTTGCCTGCAGCTTTATTTTCCGTTGATCAGATTATCCGGGATTTTGCTGCCGCAGTATTCGCAGGTGCCGTTATCCTTGGGGTAGGCGGTGGCGCCGCAGTAGGGGCAGCGCACCGGGTAATTGGCGCGGGGCGCGGCCGGCTTTGGCGTTTGCGCGGGCGCGGCGGGGCTGCCGAAATCGCCGGAGCCGCCGTAGGGATTCTGACTGCCGCCGTAGGGGTTCGTGCCCGAGGGATTCGCGCCGCCGGTCTGCGGGCGCGTGTTGACGTTGTTTCTGACCCGCCGCACGATCAATACGACGATCACGATAACGGTGACCAGCATCACAAGGAACACAACGCCGCCGATGGCCGTGTTCATACGCTCCTGCACCTCGTAAAACTCCACGGGATAGGTGCCGTCTTCCGTTGCTTCTCCCGTTACGTCCACCGTTCCGGCGCTCTTCCACGCATCCGCGGAAGTTGTAAAGGCCGTTGTGATCACCTCGGGCATGTCGGTGAGGTACTGCGCGTAATAATCCACGTTATCCAGCAGCGTTTCGCAGTCGTCGCTGTCGATCACGGTATCGGCGTCGTAGCCCGTGATATACCAGGTAACGTAATCGCCCTCGTCGTAGAACATGAGAAGGATCAGATGGCCCTCGTCATTGCCGAAGAGCTCCGCGTATTTATCGTTGAGATAAGAGCTTACGGTTTCCTGATCCGGGTCGCTGTTGCCGTCCAGCCCACTCAGCAGAAGGAAATAGGGCTGCACGCCGGTGGTCACGTAGTAATAGGAAATTGCGGTTTCGATCCGCTCAATGCCTTCCGCATCCAGCACCAGCGGCAGGTCGGTTTCCACCGTGTGCCCCAACGGCTTGCAGAGGTTGGGGGAGAGGCGCGTTTTCGCGCCCGCGGGAAGATCCACCTCGG
>CAMVBR010000473.1 GCA_947165755.1 uncultured Clostridia bacterium | reverse complement strand
CCGGAAGAACGGTCAACACCTGCGTGGACGGCTGCTCAAATACGCGACCGTAGTAATCCGCGGCGTACGGCGTGATCGTTTGCTCGGCGGCGGGCGTCCATGCGGCAAGCGCGCCGATTTCAAGGCGGATCTCCTGTAGGATCGCCGTATCGGAAAAGCTGTTCGGATAAACGAATTTCACGGTTTGTCCGTCAAACGGATCGATCTCGCATCTCACGGGCAGCGCCAATTCTTCCGACAGATCTTTGGTGATCGCGGGGATAAACTCGTCCCGCAGAAACGCCGCCGCGCGCTCGTTTGCCTCTTTATTGAATGCGTCCTGTTTTGTGTTGCTGCGCGCCTCCCACGGCTCGTCAATGCCGTAGCCGAGAACGCGCCAATCGAGGATCAGGTCGATATCCTCGGAAAAGCGTTTGATCAGATCGTATGCTTTGGAAAGGCTTGTGCCGCCCTTAAACGCAAGATGATCTTTCCAGCGGCAGCGATGAAACAGATAATCGAGCACATAGCACACCCAAAAATCCTTTTCGATCACTGCTTCGCTTACGCCCATTTTTGCGGACGTATTCCGAAACAGCGCTTCCCGTTCTTTCGGTTCGATGACTGCAATTTTTCTCATATCGTCACCTGCAAATCACTTTAATGATTCCGTATATCCAGGCTGTGGCGTATTGCGCTTCCTTCCGCATGGTCGTCCGCTCGCCGGCGGACGTTTCGGATCTGATTTTTTCTATGATCTCATCCGTAACGTGTTCTTTCCCGAGCGCCTTGATCGCCTGTATCACAAGCGCCGTTTTCGGCGAGAGTTTTGAAATCTCTTTATTTGTTGTCCTCTTAAACTTGATCGTCGTGCTGTCAAAGGAATATTCTTTATACGCGCCGTCGCTGACGTAGGACCAGACGGCGGGAACCTGCTTGGAAAGACCGAGAAGGTTTAGCGCCGTGTCGCCGCAGGGAACGATGGTCCAGCCGAAGTTGCGGGCGATGGCGTGCGCTACGGCGTCCGGCGCCGGAGCGATATATTCGCCGAGCAAACTACTGTATTCCGGCTTGTAATATACGCCGAACAAAACACGCAAGATGATCTTTTCTTTTTCCAAACGATACAGACAGTCGCTGATTCTTTGGGTTTCTGCGACGTCTGCGAAATCCGCCGCAACAAAAACAAAGCCGTTGGGAGCGGCTTCAATTCTTTTCTTTACGGCTTGCAAATAATTCGGTCTACTCATAACACACCTCGCGAAAAATAGTATACATTATTTTTCGTTGAATAGCAAGACGTTATTCAAATTTTTATGCAAAGAAAAAGTGGAGCACATGGCCCCGCTAAAAAAACATCTTTTATTCTTGCTCATCAAGCCCCTGTAAGAAATCATCATAGGTTCAGTTATAGATTTTTTTTAATTCTATCAATACGCTCACGCGGATATTAAGCTCGCCGAACTCATACTTTGCATAGGTGGTTCTGCCGATATCGCAGCCACGGCGCTGCAGCTCTGCACACAGCTTTTCCTGCGACAGATGATGTTCCAGTCTGAGGCGGCGAAGATTATCCCCCATGTTTCTGTCGCGGCGTAGTTTCTGCTCCATAGTGTCACACTCCAAAACAAGAATTGACCAGTATCGGTTGCAATCTTGCTTTATTGTATGTTATACTGAAGTAAGATATTGACCGTGATACTGGTCATTTTGCGGAGCAAACTATGGAATTTTGTAAATGTACGTTTTTCGGGCACCGGGATGCGCCGCCCGGGATAAAAGCCTCACTTCGGCAAGTTCTATCGGATCTGATCGAGCGGCAGGGAGTTAAACAGTTCTATGTGGGCAATCAGGGCAGCTTTGACACCATGGCGCGCAACCTGCTGACCGAGTTTGAGCAAACCCACGGGATCAGCTATGAAATCGTTCTGGCTTACCTGCCGATACAGGAAGATCCGCTTTGCGACGCCGACCACACGCTTCTGCCGGAGGGGATCGAAACCGTCCCGCCGCGTTTCGCTATTGAGTATAGGAACAAATGGATGATCGACCATTCGGATATCGTCATCACCTACGTCCATCGCTCATTCGGCGGCGCGGCAAAATTCAAGGAACTGGCCGAGAAGAAAAATAAAGTTGTGATTCAGATTATGTGAAAATCAATTCCCGGTTCACGATTTCGGTCGCCCGTTCCCGGATATTGTTCATCCGCTGTACCCAGGCCATTTGATTTTCGGCTTTAAGTTTTTCGGTCACGCCCTCCTGCGCAGCCATTTCTTTTACCAGCCGGGAGAAAGAATCCTCTGCATGGGCGTCGATATCGTCAAGGTAGGCGTTCAGTTTCCCGGACGTGAACAAATCGAGATACAGCGATTTTTTGAATTGCCGGATATAACGCAAATGCCGACGTCCCCACACGCCGATCGGCTTTTCTTCTCCCGGCCCGTTACCCTCGGGCAGTTCGCTCGGCGTCATCACGCCGTTTCGCATCACTCTGCCGGTGGGGTAATACTGCTCGCACTTCAGCTCATATTCCCAGCCGGTGCGTTCGTCGATGATATATTTCTCCATATCATT
>CAMVBR010000472.1 GCA_947165755.1 uncultured Clostridia bacterium | reverse complement strand
ATTCAAAAGAGATCTCATCGCGGATATCGAAGAGCGCATACCTTTCTTCGGGAAGATCGGCAAGCGCTTCGATCGTCAATTCATATTCCATGCGCGGCCACCAGATCTTTCACCACTTCCCCCGCAATGATCAGGCCGACAACGGACGGCACGAACGCGGTGGAGCCGGGAATATCTCTGCGCTCGGTGCATTTTCTTGCGGTGCCGGGCGGGCAGATGCAATGCTGCCGGCAGCTGATGGACATATCCTCCAACGGCCGGATCGGCGGCTCCTGCGAATAGACGACCTTCAGGGCGCGTATGCCGCGCTTTCTGCATTCCCGCCGCATCACTTTTGCCAGAGGGCAAACGGAGGTTTCATAGATATCCGCCACCCGGAACGCCGTGGGGTCCATTTTGTTCCCTGCGCCCATGCTGCTGATGATCGGCGTGCCGGTGCGATCCGCCTGCGTTACAAGCTCCAGCTTGCCGGTTACGGTATCGATGGCGTCGATCACGTAATCGTAGGCGGTAAAATCGAACTGCGCGGCGGTTTCGGGCATATAGAATGTTTTGTGCGTACTTACGATGCAATCCGGATTGATCTCCAATATCCGATCCCTGGCGACGTCTGCCTTATACTGCCCCACGGTTTTGCGCGTGGCGTGGAGCTGCCGGTTGAGATTGGTGAGGCACACGCGGTCGTCGTCGATCAGGTCGATGGCGCCCACGCCGCTTCTCACCAGCGCCTCCACGGCGTAACCGCCCACGCCGCCCACGCCGAAAACGGCCACGCGCGACTGCGAAAGCGCCCGGATCCCCTCGGGGCCGACCAGCAGCTGTGTTCTTGAAAACTGATTAAGCATGCGTTATCCCATCCCGTTAAGCCCGGTCCGCCTGATCCCGACCGGAAGAAGCCCGGGCGTCTTCGGATATTCCGGCGTTATACGCGTCGATCGCGCCGGTGATCATTTTATCGCGGTAGAAGGCGTAGCAGATCAGCGCCGCGGCGATGAAGCCCGCCGCGATCAGCGCGGTGGAACGAACGCCCTTATAATTCGCGGTGCCGCCGGAAACGGAACCGGTGATGGCAATGGGCACGATAAACAGCACCACCGCCTGGCTCAACTGCTGCAGCAGGTTTCGGGAGGCCACGAACATCGCCTGCCGGTTCTTGCCGGTTTTCACCGTGTCATACTGCGCCAGATCCGCGAACGCAGCCACGGGAATGATGTTCGTAATAGAGATCGGGAAGCCGATCAGCACGCCGATCAGAATCCCGGTCGCCTTCGCGCCGAGCATGGCCGTGATGGAAGCGGAGAAGAAGATCCCCGTATAAATGATAACGTAAACGGTACAGGCAAACAGCAGCAGGTTTTTCTTGCCGATTTTCGCCGCAAGGAGGTTCACCAGTGGGTAAGTCGCCACGCCCACGCCCATGGCCGCCGCCATCACGATGACGGCATAGTTGTCCGAAAGCCCCAGAAGGATCGTAACGTAATACATCAGTGTGGAATTGAAGAACGAAAAGGCGATCCACATCAGCATATAGCCCACCAGCAGCACCGTAAAATCGCGGTATTGGAACGTGGCGCGCAAAGACTGCCCCAGTGGGATATAGCTCTGTTCCCGCTTTACGTAGTCTTCTTCCTTTACGCTGAACGAAGAGATGAACGCGGCCGCCGCGCCGAGGATCCCGAACACCAGGAACGCCGCGCGCCACGCGAAGAGCTCGGAATACCCTTTGCCCACAAGCGCGTTCTTGATCACGGGCGTGATATAGATCACGGCGCTGCCGATCACGAACAGCAGCGTATTGATCGTGCTGAAAAACACCCTGCGTTTCGTATCCGTTACCAGCTCCGCCATCAGCGCGTAATAGGGCACCAGAAACAGAGAGGAGCACAGGTTGAACAGCAGCAGCATCACGAGCAGCCATATAACGTTGATCCACGATTGCGTACGCACCGGCATAAACACCATCAGCAGGGCAAATATGCCCATCGGGATGGCGGCGCACCGCAGGAAGGGGATGCGCGCGCCGAGCTTATGATGGCAGTTATCGCTGCGGGAGGCGATAAACGGATCGATCAGCGCGTCGAAGATCACGCCGATCCCGCGGATCAGCGCAAAGGTCAGCGCGCCGTAGGGGAGCAGCAGCGGCAGCGAGGAATTTTCGGCGGGGATGAACAGGTACATCAGGTACGTGGCCGTGAGGCCGTTGAAGATCGCCCGGGAAAAATCCCCGAGGCAAAACAGGAGCATCGCTTTTCCGGTCAGTTTTTTCTGCATGATTCATTTACTCCTTTGTATGGTTTTGGTGGTTTTTGATCGCACCGCGCGCTCACCGTACGAGCGGCGCGGCGTAGGCGGCGTTGATCTCTCGGATCTCTTTTTCGCCGTCGATATAGGGCTGATAAATGCTTTCCCAGCGTCCGCCGCCGCGGATATCGCAGCCCGAACAGAATTCGCATTCCGCCCCGCAGCCGCCCCATAGGGCCTCACGAACGATTTTGATCCGTTCTTCCCGTGTGGTGTCTTTAATCAGAATCAACGGCGTATCCATGGCTGTATCCTCCTCTT
>CAMVBR010000471.1 GCA_947165755.1 uncultured Clostridia bacterium | reverse complement strand
TGGACGAGCCCACGGCGCACCGCTATATAGAAAAGCAGGCCATGGACCGCTGCGTTACCCGCCGCGTGATCGCGGAGGAAATCCTCGGAACGGAATCGGATACGTGATACGGACGGCGCTGCCGTCCGCTTTTTTTCCGGGAACCTCCGTTTCGGTTCTTCCTGTTGCAAAAAACGGCGGACCTGTGCTATACTGGTCATTGCTTAACAAACCGCAATATGATATAATGCGGATACACCCGCTTTTACCGAAGAAGCAAAGGAGGCGCTGCGATGAAACGCAGAACCGATATTGAAGCCACCCCGCTTTCCGGGGGCATATGGCAGATCAGCGAATACGATATGGTGAACTGCTACCTGATCGAGGGGGAAGAAAAGGCCTGCCTGATCGATACGGGCTGCGGCGCCGTGGATATGGCGGCTGTGGCCGCGTCGCTCACCGATAAACCCATTACGGTGCTCATCACCCACGCGCACGAGGATCATCTGGGCGGCGGCGTATGGTTCCCCGAGGTTTACGTCCACCCGGCGGATTTCCGCACGGCGCGGCTGTATTTCAACCCCTTCGTCAAAATGGGCTTTCTGCGCACGCAGAACAAAAAGCGGAAACAACACGCCGTTTCCTATCTGGCGGCGTTCCAGCGCGATTGCAAACCGAAGCTGCTGCCCGTGAACGAGGGCGATGCGTTCGATCTCGGCGGCAGAACAATCGAAACCTATTTTACCCCCGGCCATTCCGTGGGCAGCCTCACGTTCCGCGATACGCGCACGGGCGCGTTGTTCGTGGGCGACCACGTAAATCTGCTCACTACGCTGCAGTACCCCTGCGCCGCCACGGCGGAGGTCTGGCTGCGCAGCGCCGAAAAAACCCTTTCCCTCGCGGGGGACGCGCCGATCTACAGCGGCCACGGGAAAAATCCCTTATCCAAAGAAGACCTCGCCACCCTGATCGACTGGGGCAAAGAGCTGGTGGCCGCGGGCAACGTAAAGCCCGATAAGGTAAAAACCAAGCGTGGCGAAAGCAGGTTCCCGTGCATCGTGTATAAAACCGACCGGGTGAAATAACCCGGCGGCGTTCCCGTTCCCATGTGGCCGCCCGGCCGCGGAGAAGGAACCCATTAAAAACGGCGCCCGGCGCGTTTCTTTCCCGCCCGGCGCAATAGTAAAAACAGAAACTCACTGAAACGCAGGAGGTTTCTTATGAAAAAAATCTTATCCCTCACCCTTGTTTTTCTGCTGCTTTTCGGCATGGCTGCCTGCGCGGGCAGCCCGAATTCCGGCGGCGAAACCACCCAACCCGCAACCAATACCGAAGAAACCCAACCCTCCGGCGGCGAAACCGAAAGCGCCGCCGCGCCTGAGAGCACGTCCGCAAATGCGCCCGCCGAGGCCGCGAAGCTCACCGGCAAGCTTGAACTCATCGAACTGGACGACAGAGATCCCTCGATCCTGCGCGGCGTCTGCATCAAAGGCTTGAGCGTTGGTACCGCCGACGGCTTCAACGGCAGGGAACCCTCCCTTACCGACGTGCGCTGCATTTTCGAGCTGAACGAGTGGATCGACTTCTACCCGGATATCGATAAAGAGTACGGGCTGCGCGTGTGGGTCCTCAGGCACCGCGACGATCCGGCGTATTACAACACCTGCACCTTCTCCGATCTGATGCCGGGCTTTGCGAATTACTGCGATCTGCACTATCCCGCGGACGAGGAAAATCCCGAGGAATGGTACTGGGGTAATTTCTATCTGCATCCGGAGGAATGCGAACCGGGCTATTACGATTTCGTTTTCACCTACGAGGGCAAGGCGATCGCCACGCTGCTCACCCGTTTTTATAACGTAGGAGAGCTCTCCGCCAAAACCGACGCCGAGCTGGAGGCGCTGATGCGCGAATGAGCGGGGCCGTGTTTGAAGATATCTTCCTTTATACCTGCGCGGACGTGGAAACGCCGTAACGCTTCGGGGGCGGACCTGTTCCGCCCCCGTTTTATTCTTTATATCATCCGCAAGTTTTTCTTCTGGTTCGTATGAACGGTCACCGCGTCGGTCAAACAGGAGATCGCGGTTCCTTTCTGCGGGTAACCGAATAAAAGCTCCCTGATCAGCGGGAGCGCAACAAAAGAAAACAGCAGCACGAACAGCGGCCCGTAAAAACGCGTGTGCTGCTGTATTTTCGTTTTTCCTATGCCTTGCAAAGCAGCCGTGCCTGTGATAGAATAAAACCGGAATCCCACGCGCAACTTTTTACCATCGGAAAGGAGCCACCGCCCATGAAAAAAATCATCAGTATTCTGCTCTGCGCCGTACTGCTGTGTACGGCCGCGCCCGTGGCCGCGCTCGCCGCGGACGAAGCCCCCTTCGTGCCCGTGCTGCGGTTCATCGCCTGCAGCGACAGCCACGTAAAAGCCGACAACGACCGCACTTTTGATCGCATCGGCGCCATGCTCACGCAGGCCTACGCCCTCGCCGACGGCGACGGCGTCTATCAAAACCTCGATGCGCTTCTGATCCGCTTATTTACCCGCTCCGGCCGATCGTTCCCCTTTGTTGACACGCCCCCGGTTTTT
>CAMVBR010000470.1 GCA_947165755.1 uncultured Clostridia bacterium | reverse complement strand
CGCCGAGCTCTGGGATAAAATGCACTATCTGTTCCGCGATTATAACGACCGCATGGTCCACGTGGAGCTGCATTACGATTTCAGAATCGATATCGAAGCTCTGAAAACGGTATTGGTCTGCTTTTTTGAGAAAGCGCCGGTGCTGCATTCCTCCTTTTCCGATAACCGCATCCGCCCCTACTGGACCGTAAGGGATTACCGTATAGAGGATATCCTCACCGTAAAAACCGTTGCGGAGGATGCGCTGCGGGAAGAGATCGACGCCTTTCTTACGCAGTATATCCCGCCCGAGGCGGGCGTGCAGATGAAGGTCGCCCTGTTCTTTCACGGCGAAAGCTCCGTACTGTGCCTTGTGGAAAACCATATGTGCATGGACGGCGGCGACCTGAAATACTTTTTGAACGCCCTGTGCGAAAACTATAACGAATTTGCCGAACGCGGCAAAAGCCCGGTGGAGCTGCGTACCGGCACCCGCGCCTACGACGCGGTTTACGAGGATTTTTCCGCCACGGAGCGAAAGATCGCAAAAAGCCTGTATAAAAACATCAACCGGCCCGACGGCCACCGCTTCCCCCTCACGCCGGATAACATCCGCGATACGTCCTTTATCGCGCGGCGCAAATTATCGGCGGAAACTTTCAACCGGCTTCGCGCAGCGGGCAAAAAGCGGGGCGCAACGATCAACGATATGCTGCTTACCGCGTATTTCGACGCGCTCTATAAAATCGCCGGGTTCCCCGCGGGCGACAGCATTTCCGTTTCCTGCGCGGTGGATCTGCGGCGGCATATCAAAGATAATTCCGACAGCGGCGTTACCAACCAAACGGCGTGGATGCAGTGCAGCGTGCCCCGCAACGGCGGCGATATTTTTGAGACCCTTGAATTCGTTAAGGCCTCTGCCGACGCGTTCAAAAAGGACCGCTTCATGGGGCTGCACGGGCTGCCGCTGCTCTCTCTGGGGTACCGTATTCTGCCCCTTGCCGCCAGCGAAGAGATCATAAAGGCGGGCTATGCCAACCCCCTGATCGCCATGAGCAACATCGGCATTCTGGACGAAAATAAACTCTCTCTGCAGGGCCACGCGCCGGTGGACGGCTACATAAGCGGCGCGGTGAAGTATAAGCCCTACGTGCTGCTTTCGGCCACGTCGCTGCGCAAAGAGCTGACGCTGTCGATGTGCGTGCGCGGCAACGAAGAAGACCGCCGCATCGTAACCCGCTTTTTCGATATCTACGAAGAAAGCGTGGGCCTGCTGATCGCGGAACAACAATAATCAGGGGAGCAACCGAGCATGAATCAACGTATGGACAGAAGCCGCCTGAACATCGGGGCGTATATATTGCAGCCCTACGCGAGAACCGAGCGGCACGTGAGAGAGATCAAAGAATGCGGTATCGATTTTATCGTGTGCATGGGCTATGACCGCCCGGCGCTGGATCTGTTTGCGAAATACGGCGTGGGAGCCGTGGTGAGCGGCGTTGTGCCCGGCTGGTGGGGCGGCGACGGCGCCAACGCCGGCGGCCTTGCCGAGCGCAATCCGTTGGAGCGATACGTTCAGGCCGCCGCAGAATTCAAAGACCACCCCGCCATATGGGGCATCGACGTGGGCGACGAACCCTCCGCGCTGGATTTTCCCCATTACGGCAGGGTGACGGCTCTCACCGAGCGGCTGTTCGGGCAGCAGTTCGCCTACCTGAACCTGTACCCCAATTACGCCTCCGTGGCGGAGAACACCTCGCAGCAAACGGTGAACCAGCTGGGTACCGCCACCTATGAGGAGCACATCCGGCGGTACTGCGAAAACGTGGGGCTGGATTATCTCTGCTACGATTTCTATATGTACTCTCTCACGGCGGACCGCAATTCTCTGAGCGGGGTGAACCGGGCGTATGAGAATCTGCGGGTGGCTGCGGAGGCCTGCCGCGCCACCGGGCGCAGCATGTGGATCGTGCTGCAGGTGAATTCCAACCGGCTGGAGGAGTGGATCAGCGAAGATCAGCTCCGTTTTCAGGCGAATTCCGCCCTTGCCTTCGGCGCAGAGGTGATCACCTGGGGCTGCTATACCGCCGGTTGGTGGCATAACGAGGTGCTGGATGCGCAGGGCGAAAAAACGCAGCAGTACGAAAAGCTGCGCGCCGTAAACATGGAACTCGCCGCCATCGGGCCGGAATACATGAAGTACCGCAACGTTTCCACCCATTTTATCGGCTTCGGCGGCAAATACGCGCCGGAAGGGGTAAGCGTAATCCCAGTGCCCGCGCTGAACACCGGCGTGTTCTTCGGCCTGCGGGCGGAAGACGGTTCCCCGCTGCTGGCGGGGCAGATGGTTTCCCGCTGCGGCAGCGGCAAACAGGCGATCTGGCTGTGCAATGCCGCCGACCCGTGGGGCGACCGCCCGGCGGAAAGCCGCGTGGAGTTTACCTCCGTCGCCGCCGGCGTACGCATTCTTACGGCTTACGGCGAAATAAAGCCGGATACCGCAAACGGCAAATACAGCTTCCGCCTGCCCACCTGCGGCGGCGCGCTGATCATCGCGGAATAACGGGAGTGGAGAGGGGCTTCACGGA
>CAMVBR010000469.1 GCA_947165755.1 uncultured Clostridia bacterium | reverse complement strand
AGCAGAAAAACGCGATCATGCAGGCCATCGTAAAGGACGCAGGCCCCGAGACCCGCGCCCGCGCCGTGGTCTTCTCGCTGCCCGTGACCGATACGGCGGGCCTGCGGCTGAGTGAGGATCACGATGAGGAAAATGAGGAGTAAATTTCAGTTTGTCGCAGAGCGACAAACTGAAATTTGAAGTCCTCACCTGACCACGCCCGCGGCGCAATAGGCGGTGAACAGCAGCAGAAACAGCGCGTCGCGGCCCGTAAAAAGCAAATACACCGTGGCCGCCGCCAGCAGCGCCACCACAAAAATATCGATCCCTCTCCGTACCCCGCCGGGTACGGGGCTTTTTCGTTTCAGGCATAAAGCGCAGTCCAGCGCCCGGCCGCCGTCCAGAAACGAAAGCGGCAGCAGATTAAAGCCGCCCAGCAGCCAATTGACCCGGGCAGCCTGAAAGAACGGTTCGGCGCCGAAATGCGCGGCGCAAACAGAAAGGGCCCCGGCAAGCGTGAGATTCACAGCAGGCCCGGCCAGCGCGCAGGCAAGCTGTCGGGGGTAAGAGAGCGTTTGCAGCGCGGCGTTTTCAATGCGCGCCCCGCCCGGCAGCAGCGTGAGCGTGAGCCCCTTCGCCCCGTAAGAGAGCAGCAGCGCCAGATGGGCGCACTCGTGCAGCAGCGCGCTCACGAACACCGCGCCCACCGCCTGCGCCCGACCCGCGTTCACCGCCAGCGCCAGCACGGCCGCGAACAGAAACGTAACGTGGATCTTTACGCGCGGCAGCTTAAGATACAACCGCGGCCCCCTCCAGCAAGAAATCGGGATCGCGCTTCACGCCGTCGATATGCACCTCAAAATGCAGGTGCGGGCCGGTGGCAAGCCCGGTTTGCCCCACGAAGCCGATCACGTCCCCGCGCCGCACGGCCACCCCCTCGGCCACGTTTGCCGACTGCAGATGGCAATAGAGGGTTTCCACGCCGTTTTCATGGCGCAGCTTTACGTAGTTGCCGCTCATCTCTCCCCTGCCCGCGCCGGTCACGAGCCCGTCCATGGCCGCGTGCACCGGCGTGCCCTCGGGGGCGGCGATATCCTTGCCCGAGTGAAAGCCCTCGGTGCCGTAGATGGGATGGATGCGCACCCCGAAGCCCGAGGTTGCGTGCCCGTTCACCGGAAGCACCACCTCGGCGCCCGCATCGTAAAAGGCGAAGCTCACGTTTCGCTGCACCTCGTCGGAGGAGAGGTCCGCGCCGCCAGCGCCGGTCTCCCCCTCCCCGGTCGTTTCCTCGGCGGCGTCGGCCGCCGGATCGGTCTCACCGTCGGTCTCGTTTGCGGGGGCGGTATCCGTTTCCCGCTTCTCCCCGGCGCTGCCGAAATCAAAGAAGCGGAGGCTGCCCGGGTCCCAGTCCGCCGCGGTCCACTGCCGGAACTCCTGCCGCATGCCCTCAAACAGCGGCGCGCTTTTCTTCATCGCCGCGAACACCAGCAGCAGCACAAGGCCGCACAGCACAAGCTGCACCGCCGTGAGACGTAAAAAAAGATCTCCCTGCTTTTCGGGAGCGCTCTGCCTGCGCATAAAAAATCCCTCCTTGTCCATATTGAATATGCGGACGGGAGGGAAAATATGACAGTAGTCAGTAGTCAGTAGTCAGAAGTCAGTGGTCGGAGCACTGCTGCGCAGAATTTATCTGTAAATTCTTAAGGTCTCGTTATACGCCTTCACGATATCGTGGAGCATTTCGCTCTGCGAAAAATCGCTGCGGCAAACCAGATTGATCTCGCGCATCATACTCAGGTTTTCCACCGGCAGCACCACGATCTTGCCCTTTTTCAGCTCGTCGAGGCACACGCTCTTGGGCAGGATGGACACGCCGAAATCCCGACGGATCAGGTCCTTGATGGTGGCCACGTTATCCAGCTCCAATATCACGTTGAAATCGTTGACGCTCATGTTGTTGTTTTCCAGATGCGCCTTGAAAAGATTGCGCGTGCCGGAATTGGGCAGCCGCAGAATCAGCCGCTCCCGCTTGAGCTCGGCGAGGGTGACGATATTCTTCCGCGCCAGCGGATGGTTGGGCGAAACGGCCAGCGCGAGATAGTCGGTATCCAGCAGGATAAAGCGCAGGGCGGGATCGGGCTTGCTGCCCTCCACCACCGCCATATCCAGCTCGTAGGTTTTGAGCATCTTATAAAGATTGCTTATACTTTCGGTGATCAGCTTGATGCTGATGCCGTCGTTTTCGGCGCAGTATTTGGCAAGCGCCTCGGCAATGGGGTTGCTTTCGGCCGTGTGGGTCACGCCGATGGTGAGGTGATCGCGCAGGTAACGGCCGTCCGATAGCTCCTGCCGCAGCACGTTTTCAAGGCCGATCATTTTTTTCGCGCAGCGAATGACCCGCTCGCCCTGCTTGGTGACGAGCAGCTTGCCGCCCACGCGGTCGAATACCGTCACGCCCAGCTCCGATTCCAGCGCCTTGATATGCTGGCTCACCGCGGGCTGGGTGATATTCAGGCGCTTGGCCGCGCCCACAAAGCTGCCGCACTCATGCACGGCCACCAGAGAATACAGTTTTGTATCGATCATATC
>CAMVBR010000468.1 GCA_947165755.1 uncultured Clostridia bacterium | reverse complement strand
GAATCATTTTATACTCCGGAAGCCGTTTCCCCGTCTCCCACTTGGATATGAGATCACGCGATACAAATAACATATCCGCGAGCCGGGCTTGCGTGAACCCGGCGTCGCTTCGCAGCTTCATAATGATTTGACCGGTCTGCATTTTATAATCACCCCTGTCTGCGATCCTATTGTATCCCGAATGCCCGAAATGCACAAGGGACAGAATGCTACAGCCTGAACACAGAAAAGCCTCCGGCGCGGGGAGGAAGCCGCCGCCGGAGGCCTTAAGGCGCAGATGACTTATAATTCAGTAAACATGAATTCTACATAATCCCTATTTCCCAAACTTGATATTTAAGTCCTCGTTTAATGTCAGCGCAATGCCTTTTTTGATAATACCATGCGTCATGTATAATATCGGCTGGCTATTAGCTTATAGGAATCAGTTACGATTGTGCTGTTGATCGGCGGTTTCGCAGTGCGCCATCGTATGCTCAATGAGCGCGTCGATCTTCGTGACGCCGACCTCGATCAGGCCTGTTTCAAGCGTGCCCTTCAGCGGGTCGGTCCATTCTCTGCCGATGCGGTCAAACCCGAGCAGCATCCCCAGCACGGAACCGGCGGTGGCGCCGTTGCAGTCGGTGTCAAATCCGGCCTGCACCGCAAGGCACACGCTTTTTCCGTAATCCTTTTCGCCGTAAAGGAGGGACGCTGCGACGATCATCGCGTTGGAGATCACGTGGCACCAGCCGTAGCCGGTGTGCTCGTCGTATTCCCTGTGAATCTGCGCAAAAACCTCCTCGGCGGGAACGCCGGTTTTGTACGCGTTCAGCACGTAGGAAAGCCGATCGTGCAGACGTGAGGCATTCGGGATATACGCCATGCCGCAGCGAAGGACATCTTCCATATCGTCGCTCACCGCCGCGCGGGCGAGCATGGCGGCCACGAACATTTCGCCGTAGATCCCGTTTTTCACATGGGAGACCGAAGCGTCCCGCCACGCCATATCGGCGGCAAGATCCGGCCGGCCGGGGTTGATATAGCCGAAGTAATCCGCGCGGATCTGCGCCCCGATCCACTCTCTGTAATGGTTTTTGTACGTCGCCGTGTCCGGCGGGCGGTAGCCGCGCAGATAGTTCAGGTACGCCAAGCGCTCGGCGGTAAAGCAGGCCTTCGGCGGCATCCACGCCGTCCAGGCGGAGAGAATATCGTCGGGCGTGAAATCCCTGCCGTATCTGTCAATGATGCGCTGCGCCATCACGGTATAATTCGTGTCGTCGTCGGAGGGCGCCCGGTCGATGTTGTCAATAAAACATTTCCCCCGCAGCGGGAAACGGTACTTCTTGACAACGTCCTCAGTCATTTCCGAGTTCAGCGGCCAACGGCGCATCGGGAAGTTGCCGGTCTCCTTCAGAAGTGGGATCAGCTCGTCGGTGCGGATCCCCTCCAGCGGCTTGCCTAAAAGGCAACCGGCGATCCTGCCGTACCACGCGCCGGAGATCCGTTTTTTCAGATCCGCGCCAGGCGTTTTGTCGGTATATCCGCCTTCGCTTAGGGCGAAGATCCCCGCCCGGTCAGAGGGTTCCTTATACGGATATCCCCGGCGCTTTTTCGCGCCGAGCAGCATTTCATAAACCGTATCGGCCAGCGCTTCCTTGTGGAAGGACGGCGGCAGCGCGGCGACAGCATGGATCAGATCCGCATACGGGTCGATATCGATTCCCTCGTCCCGGCATTGGCGCAGTTCTGTTTCCAGGTCATACGAATAAAAATCAGCGTCGTTCAGCGCCCTGGACGCGGGCCGCTCTCTTGTTCTTGCCATGGTATTCCTCCTTCGGGGCGTGGATAATTGTTTCTGAAACAATTATAGTATACATCAACTTCGCCGTTCAGACAATACCGTCATTTTTCTTTAGGCACATACAATATCGCTGTGTTCGACTGTTCTTTTCCGCCTGTTCCGAATAGGAAACGCGCAAACGAAACGGCTCAAATGCTGTAAACGTAATTCGTTTTTCTCGGCGCTGCTTCTCCGGCGGGCTTTGCCGCGTAGCCGAGGATCAGATTGCCGATTCCCTCATAGTTGCCTTCAATGCCGAGCTTCTTCAGTATTTCTTTCCCTTCTTCGGACTCAAATTCTTCTTTCGCCCGGTGCACCCAGCAGCTTGCGACGCCGAGATCTGCGGCGGCGTTCAGCATATTGCCCATCACGAGGCTGCCGTCGTAGACGTAGGTCGGGATGTCCTTGTTCGCCAGTACAACGATCAGCTCCGGAGCGCCATATCTCCACGTTAATTTCGATAGGATTTACGTGAAGATTTTTTTGCTCCGAAACAGCCGGATGAAAAAAGTGAAGCAAAAACTTGACAAGTGACCTTTCGTTCACTATAATAGTGAACGAAAGGTCACTCTGTTATATGTGGAGGGTATTATGGCGAACGACACAAAAGAGAGGATCCTGGAAGCCGCGTTGGAAATGTTTTCACAAAACGGCTATGCCGGGACAAACATCCGCGAATTGAGCGCGTCGCTCGGGCTTGTGAAGTCCGGCGTCTATAAACACTATGAGAGCAAGGAAGCCATCTGGAA
>CAMVBR010000467.1 GCA_947165755.1 uncultured Clostridia bacterium | reverse complement strand
CGATATTCCGAATTACAAAATAGATCTTTGTGTTTCTGCAGAAGAGCTGGAAGTTCGCAGAGAAAACACGGTACTGAAAAAGAAAACCGGAATAAAAGGCAGTCTTGCCCGTTATGCGCAAACCGTCAGCTCTGCAGACAAAGGCGCCATTATCAATGAGTTTTTAGGATAACATGACATATTCCGAATTAAAAAACCTGAGAATGGGCTTATCCGCCCTATGCGTATTCCGTAATATTCTTCATTCTGAGCCCATGACTTACCTCATGGGCTTTTTAGAAGAGCCGCAGGAATCCTCTCTGTTCGGCGCTTTTACAGCGTCGCTGGCTCCGTATGATTTCTGTTTTTCCTCATTTTTGAAAGACGTTGTTCTGTGCGATGAAAACCGATATATTACAACGCTTGCCCGTGGACAAAACCTGAGTGACACGGTAAAAACAAACGCGCATAAGGAACTGCGCTTTCTCTCCGGTCTTACAGAACTGTCAACGGAAGATCTTACCGCTTTTATCAGGGATATTCCGTATATACCGGTCTTTTTCAACGAAAAAACAGATATCTTCGCTTTATATGAAAAACACTGCGTTAACGTTAATAAAACCGGATATGGGATATTTGCTTCCGCAACGATGTTCCGATGGACAGAAGAAGGTCCTGCACCGGAATCATCCGCAGACACGATCTGCGTCAATGATTTTACCGGATATGATGCGGAGCGCAAAAAAGTGGAAGATAACATTTTGCGTCTGCTGCAAAACAAACCCGCGGCTAATATGCTGTTGTTCGGAGAAGCGGGCACAGGGAAATCATCAACAATTAAAGCGCTCGTTAACAAATATGCCTCCGACGGACTTCGCCTGATCGAACTGAAAAAGAATGAGCTTTTCCGTTTACCGGATTTAATGGGAAGAATCCGAAAAGATCCTCTGAAATTTATCGTATTTATTGACGATCTCTCTTTCACAAAAAATGACGATCAGTTCAGTATGCTGAAATCCGTACTTGAAGGCGCCGCCGGCGCGCGCGCTGAGAATGCAGTGATCGCAGCTACCTCAAATCGAAGACACATCATAAAAGAAAGCTTCTCGGAACGCGACGCAGCAGACGATATCCACCGAAACGACACGGTTAATGAGTTGATGTCTCTTTCAGACAGATTCGGTTTGTGCGTTTATTTCGGAAAGCCCGACAAAAAAATGTATCTGCAGATCATCCGGTCCCTTGCTCTGCAATACGGTATTCCTATCACAGAAAACCTGGAAAATCAGGCGGAAGTGTTCGCATTGCGAAAAGGCAGCCGTTCCCCAAGGGCGGCAAGACAGTTTATAGAATCTGTTATATAATACCATATGTAAAAGAATCGGTGCAGAAGACACTGCACCGATTCTTATATTTTACGTCAATTAGTTACGGGGTAACCGTGGTAGTCGGTTCTTCAGTCGTCACATTTTCTACAGCCGAGCTGAAAGGACTGCTCTGGCCGAAGCGAATCAATGACATAACAAGGTCTACGATCCTTTGAATGAATCTCTTAATGAAATCAAAGAATCCGTTAAACGTGCCGCCTTGCTGGGTTTCATTCCCGGCAGAAGGATCTTCGGGATCAACAGGCGTATCCGTATTGCCGGTTGCGCTGAGAGGTTCAAGCGTCAGCTGATCGTTGCTGAGATACAGATACTGAGGATACTCTTCAAGATCAAATACGTTTGTATAGCCGTTAAAGTTCAGGATCGCAACGATCAGATCGTCAACAACTTCAGGCTTATCGCCGTTTTCCGCATTTTTGATAAACCAGGTATGACCGGGAATAAAGCCGGTAACGGCGTCGATCTCTTTATCGGGAGAGATAAAACCAACAACTCCGGTTTCCTGCGCTTTTGCAAGATAAGCGTCATCAAGCGCAGTTCCGTAAGGAGCAACCGTTGCGCCGAGCGTAGCGCTTGCAACGCTGATATAGATATCGGAAGTGGTGTTGGACTTATTGTTCACGGGAATCATATGGAAACCGTAATTTACAATATTGTAAATATTTACGCCGTTCTCAAGCGCGTTGTTCAGGATCTCTTCCGTTTTTGCCGCAACGTTATAATGATAAGCGTTTATCTTTTCGATCAGCCCCGCATTTTCACTGGCCGTTTCATAATCGGCAAAAATGTTGTCGATAGCGTCTTCATAATAGTCGTCGCTGATTAGGCTCCAAACACCGGGCATTGTGGCATACACAGTACGCATCAAACGGGGGATCACAACCTCATAGATCTTTCCGTATACGGCGCGGGTCGCTTTAACGGAAATATAAGAATCCCAGTTTTCAGGATCCACGCTCTGTTTGATCATCTGCAGCAGCGCAATATTTCTTCTCGCTTCTGCAACAAATACGGCAAGTTCATCTTCGTTCTGTTTGATCTTTCCGCTGAACATTGCGCCGTATACGTCAGAGCCGTTCAACGCAGCGTTATCCAACACAAGCTCGCTGATCTTATCTGAACCGTATTTCTGCATATAGGCAAGAACCGTGCTGCAGCCGATACCGGAAGCAACGATATTCACCTTTGCGCAGCCCGTTACTTCAAGC
>CAMVBR010000466.1 GCA_947165755.1 uncultured Clostridia bacterium | reverse complement strand
GCTGTGGTCAGCCGCGCTACCGAAGTTACTTCGCGCCTCCGGCGCGACAAATTCCAATTTCCAGAGGTAAAAATGAACTTTGTATTCCGCGAAATGCGGCAAAATGATAAAGAAAAAATGCGGGCGTTTTACGCAGGGCTGGGCGAAGAGAGCACGGCCTTTTTCAACGTGAACCACGGCAACGAGAACCGCACCATGGATTTCTTTTCGTCGCCCCGCCCCAACCACCGCTATTTTGTGGCCGAGATCGGCAACGAGATCGCCGGGCACCTGTTTTTGTGGGATACCGACACCGCCGTGCCGTGGCTTGGCATTGCGGTGCGGGACGATTTTCAGGGGCAGGGCGTGGGCACCCGCATGCTGCGCTCCCTGTTTTCACTGCTGAAAAGCGAGGGGTACGGCGGCCTGCTGCTGCGCACGGCCCAAGCGAACACGGCGGCGCAGGGGCTCTATGAAAAATGCGGCTTTCAGCGGTTGGGCACCCACCCCTCGGGGGAATACCTGTACCTGAAGCGCTTCGGCAGAAAAGAGGAAACGGCATGACCGAACTCACCGTTGATTTTACCAAGCCCGTAAAAAAAATGAAGCCGGTACACGGCTTCAACAATTGCGCAAGGCAAACGGATTACGGCCCGCTGTTGCCCGATTTTATCGCCCTGCAGCCCCCCGTGGTGCGCCTGCACGACGCGGCCTACCCCTACGGCGGCGGGCACTACGTGGACGTGGCGAATATCTTCCGCGATTTTTCGGCCGATCCGGCGGATGAGGCCGCCTATGATTTTACGCTCACCGACCTGTATCTCGAGCCCCTCGTAAGGGCGGGCATAGAGATCATGTACCGGCTGGGCTGCACGATCGAGCACGCGCCGAAGAAATATAACGTGTATCCCCCGGCGGATTTCGCCAAGTGGGCGGATATCTGCGAGCATATCGTGCGCCACTATAACCGGGGCTGGGCAAACGGGCACGAATGGAACGTAAAATATTGGGAGATCTGGAACGAGCCTGACGGCCTCGATCCCAAGGTGGAGCCCAACGGCCCGCCCAACTGGCAGGGCACCGCGCAGCAGTATTACGAGCTTTATTCCGTTACCGCAAACCACCTGAAGCGCTGCCACCCCGATATCCTCGTGGGCGGCTATTCGAGCTGCTATATTCTGGGCAAAAACGACGGCGGCCGATGGACCCCGGGCGATACCTCCTTCTTTACGGATTTTCTCGCCTATATCAGCGCCCCCGAAACAAAAGCGCCGCTGGATTTTTTTACGTGGCACGGCTACCTCGGCAACCGGGGAATCACAAAGATCGATACCGAGTTTTCCTTTGTGGACGAAACCCTCAACGCCTACGGCTTTTCCGATACGCTGCGCGTGGACGCCGAGTGGAACTGCTGCGTGTGCGATATCGATACGCCCGATTTCCGTACCCAATACTATATCAATATGCGCAACGAAAAGGGCGCATCTCACATGGCGGCGGCGCTCTGGGAAATGCAGCGCTGCGGCGTGGATCTTGCCATGTTTTACGATGCGCAATTATGGAAGGAATACGGCCCGCTGTTCCACGTGCCGAGCCTTGAGAAGACGCAGGCCTATTACGCCTTCGAGCAGTTCGGCAGGCTCTACGCCCTCGGCACGGAATATGAGAGCGCACAGGCCGGGGATATTTATACCCTTGCGGCGTCCGACGGCGAAAGAAAAACGCTTGCCCTCGCCAATGTGAGCGGCAAAGCCCAAACCGTAAGCATTGCCGTGACCGGCGCCGCCGGAACCGCGCCCGTACCGTGCGATCCGGCAATAAAAATCAGCGCGTCCGAAAATGACGGCGTGCTGACGCTGAATTGCACCCTGCCCGCTTACGGCTTTTGGGATATATCGTTCAATTAGAATCAAATTGGAATTTATCGCTCGAAGCGATAAATTCCAATCATGAATTGCGCCTGTCGGCGCATGAATTGACCTGCGGTCATGAATTGCACTGTGTGCATGAATTGCCCTGCGGGGCATGAGGCGCAATTCAATTCATGGAGCGCAGCGAGAAATCATGGCGCAGCCAATTCATGATGGCGCAGCCATCTATTCATCTCGCTAAACTGAAATTTTCAGTTTACATACGTGATCACGGGGCTGCCGTCCGCCTTCAATAGCGGGGTGATGCAGGAGCCGTAGCCCGCGCTCACCATCAGGTAGGTGACGCCGGTCTCCCGGTCCACGAGCAGTTGGCGGTAGCCCTCGTTTTTGAAGGAGCTGCCCTCTTTATATACGCGCACGAAACGGTCGTTCTCTTTTGACATCGGTAATCCCTCCGTTTATTTTTCTTTCAAATTCAGCATACCACCCAAACGGGGAAATTTCAAGTTACAGCTTCGTAAGGTTTGCGGGTAACCGATAACAGGGTTGCGGTGCGCAAAAAACGGGGCATACATGATTGACAGGTTCGGGCGGAAGTGATAACATTAAATTGGAATTTGTAGGGCTCGACGCCCTACAAATTCCAGTGGCCAGCAGCCAGTGGTCAGTGGTCAGTATCTGTAAGGCAGGCTGATCCGGTCACCGATCGCTGGTCACTGGCCACTGGTCACTGGTC
>CAMVBR010000465.1 GCA_947165755.1 uncultured Clostridia bacterium | reverse complement strand
ATAATGTTTTACGCCGTGAATAAGATCGGCGGCATCATCAACTTTATTCACCCGATGCTCTCCGAAGTCCAGGTGGAGGAGATCGTAAAGCTCACGAAATCAGACGCGGTGCTCACGCCGGACGTGCTGGCCCCGCGCCTTGCGAACGTGCTCAAAAAATATGACCTGCCCTGCCTGCTCACCGTAGGCGCCACCTACGCGATCGAAAACAAATACGAGGCGAAGGCGAACGCGGACGCCCTTGCGGGCCTTGCGGAGGTAAAGGATAAGCTCTATATCTACCCCGAGGTGCTCCGCGAATATAAAGACGCGCGCGTTCCCACCGTGAAGGAAAACGAAAACGACCTTGCGCTGTTCGCCCAGGGCGGCGGCACCACGGGCAAGAGCAAAACCATCATGGTCACCAACGGCAACCTCAACCACCTGGTGCGCTCCATCGGGCGCATTCTGCCCGTAAACAGCGAGCACGGCGTGGATACCGAGATCGGCTGCATGCCCTTCTTCCACGTTTACGGCATCGCCTCGGGCGGCCTTTCCGCGCTGCACGGCGGCGTGAAGGTGATCTTTTTGCCCAAGTTCGACCCCGACGTATTCGTAAAGCTGATGCAAACCAACAAGGTGGTGCAGTTCAACGGCGTGCCCGGCCTCTTCCGCAAGCTGCTGGCTACCCCCGGCTTTGACGGCCCGCACCTTGCCAACCTGAAGGTGATGTACTGCGGCGGCGACGACGTACGCCCCGTGCTGCAGAACGCCTACGACGCGATCCTCTCGAAATACGGCTCCCACGCGCAGATCTGTGCCGGATGGGGCCTGACCGAATGCTGCGCCAGCTGCGCGGCGAACCCCTACTACAAGAACAAGCTCGGCACCGTGGGCATTCCCCTCACCGATATCGACGTGGCCGTATTCGACCCCGAAACCAACGAACCGCTGGCGCAGGGCAAGATCGGCCAGCTCGCCGTTTCCGGCCCCACCGTGATGGCCGGCTACCTCGAAACCGTAAAGGAAGAGCGCGGCATCGGCATTTATACCGATAAGAACGGCAAGGAATGGGTGCTCACAGGCGACCTTGGCAAGCTGGATGAAGACGGCTACGTGGTATTCGCCGGCAGAATGAAGCGCCTCATCATCGTATCGGGCTACAATATTTACCCCAACGACGTGGAAAAGCTGCTCACGGACAACCTCCCCTATATCAAGGAGTGCTGCGCCGTGCAGGGCTACGACGAAAACGCCAGATCGCTGGTGCGTCTGTATATCGTAACGCCGGACGGCGAAACGGATAAGGAAGCGCGCTTTGCCGAGATCAGGCAGATGTGCCGCGAAAGGATCCACCGGTTCGCCGAGCCCAGAGATATCCGCTATATCGATAAGCTCCCCACCACCCCCGTGGGCAAGGTGGACTTCATGAAGCTGACCGAGTTGCGTCCAAACATATAAATTGCACATGCGAAAAACCGCCGGAAATCTCCGGCGGTTTGTTTATTTTCCGAGCCAGCGGTTCAGCGCGGCGGCCTCCCCGGGCAATTCGGCGGGGGTATCAAAGGGCATGAATTCGAGCAGCAGATAACGCTCCCCGGGGCAGGCGGCGATGCGCTCAATATACTGCCGCCAAAGGGGCTCCCCTTCCGCCAGCGGCCTTCGTACCCCGGGCGACGGCCAGTGGAACACGTGCACGTTTGAAAGGTACGGCAAACAGGCTTCGAGCGCGGCTTTATTATAGGCAGGCGCCCGCCGCTCGTTGGGCTGCCAATACATTTTCACGTTGGGCAGGTCGATTTCCCGCATCAGCTGCGCGAAGGAATCGGCATTGTCGGTGAGCGTACCGTTATGGCACTCGAACGCAAGGGCGATCCCCGCCTGCGCCGCCGCCGGGGCGATCTCTTTGATCTCACTTACCATCGCGGCGCGTTTTTCATCGGGCGTTTCATCGCTCCCCCGGTCGCCCGCCCACAGGCGGATGATCGGCGCGCCGAGGGCGGCTGCGGCGGCGAGCACGGGCCGGAAGGCCTCGGCATAGGCCCCGCCGTAGGTCCCCGCCCTGTAATAGGAGCCGTAGGCCGCCACGGCCAGCCCGGCGGCGCGGGTCAGCTCCCCCACCCGGGCGGCGCGGGCAACGTCGCCCGGGGGCAAGTGTACGTCGCCGCCCCATTCAATGCCGGTAAGCCCGGCGTTTTTTGCGATCTCTATGATCCGCTCGCAGGAAAGCGAGCGGAAGCTGACGGAAACGAATCCGCTTTTCATACGGCAGTCCCCTTTTTTTGTTATATGGACGATCCGGCGCGGGCGGATTCCATACGCGATTTATTTCGCAAGCTTTGTGCGCAGCAGATCGATGAAGAGCCTGAGCCAGCGGTTATAGGAACGCAGGAACGCGAACAGACGGACAAATACGCTTTTCGGGGAATCGGCTTCCGGATCGGCCTGCCAGTATTCGGTGCTGCAGTTTTCCGCCGTCATGGGACTGACCTCTTCGGTTTCGCTGTTGAACACGATGAACTGCGTGTAGGGCAGGTCGTTTACCGTAAGCTGCCGGTCCGCCGTGATCACGTTATACATGATCTGATTCTCAACGTCCTGCCAATCGCCGTGG
>CAMVBR010000464.1 GCA_947165755.1 uncultured Clostridia bacterium | reverse complement strand
TGGCCCGCCCGCTGGGATTCAACGGCCGTTCAAAAAGGCCGTTTTTGTTGCTGTATCAAGGGATCCGGGGCATGGATTTTATCTTGCCGCTGGATTTTTCCCCCAATATTCCCCCAATCGGATGAACAGGGCGTTCTGATTACGGAATTCCCGGTGACGGATCATTCTTCTGTCACTTTTATTATACCGTTTTCCTATTGAAATTGCAACACGCTCAAATCACTTTTTTAATATAGTCGTCCATGGTGGAAATGGCGGTATTGTGCAGGGAAGCAAATACGTCCGTATACGTATCAAGGGTTATATGTATATTTTTATGGCCCATCCACTGTTTCAGTACGACCGCCTCCACACCGGACTCGATCGCCCTTGTCGCAAAGGTATGCCTCAGACAGTGCTGGCCGTTGTTTTCGATGTTCAGTTTTTTACAGACTCTTCCGTAAAAGCAGTTGACCTGCTGCGTGGTGATCAGTTTATCGTGCACGTGGTCGTAGAACAGCAAACCGTACCTGTTGTCTTCATACCGATCGAGCGCAAGCACCAAAAACGGCAGAAGCTCCTTCATGATCGGCACCTCTCGGATGCCGTTTTCGGTTTTTGTCTCATCCTGCAGAATCGGCAGATAGTCTTTATCTCTCGAAACCGTTCCGCGCACATGGATCACGTTGTTCTTAAAATCGATATCCTCCCGGTGCAGGGCGTTGATCTCGCCCATACGAAGCCCCGCGTACATTTCTATCATAAGCTGTACCCGATAATCGTTTCTGTAGTCATACGTGGTATAACCGCTCAGATAGTCGATGAGTTTTTCTGGTCTTCCACCGAAAGCGCCGAAACCTTTCTGTTCTTCTTGTTGGATTTCGGGCAGCGGATGTTGTATGCGGAAAAAAGATCCACGTCGATCAGGGAATTCACTTTTGCCCACGCGAATGCGCGCTTTATCTTCTGAAAGATCTTGCGGATCGTTCCTTCGGCATAATTGCGGATGGAACCGAGGAAGTCTTCAATCATCGGCAGCGTCACCTTTACGATCGGAATAGCTCCGATCGGCGCTTTTTCGATGATCTTGATGGTTTCCAGATTCCGGCTGTACCCCTGTTCTTTTGCGTAATTATCCATAAAATCCTTTTCGCATTTCATACGGGCGATCTGCGGTATCGTGAGGGAAACATCAACGCCGTGCTGTTCCTTTTCTATGATCCTGAAAAAAGATTCGGCTTTTTCCCTGCATTCGGTATCACTCTGACCGCAGAAGGATTTCCTTTTTTTGTTGCCGTATATATCTTCATAACGGACACGGTACTCAAAGGTACCGTTCGGTTTGCGACGCAGACTGCCGTTGCCGTAATTTGCCTTTTTCTTTTTTTTAGCCATTTTCTTGTTATCCTCCTCGTATTTTTATCAACATGTAAATTGCTTTCTGCACCGTATGATCCGAATATCCGGATGATTCGGTTCTGAACAGCCCGATCATCCCGTCGTCGAGCTCATCTATGGGTATAGGACCGAATCGGCTTCGCCCGATAAACCGGGCTGTTCTCAGTAAGGATTTATACCCTTCCTTATGGACGGTCCCGCTATTCAATGCCTTCTCACAGTATCGAAGACAGGAGCAGAACACCGTTTCTTCGTTTGCCGGCTGCGCGGCAGAACCGTACAGCTCCAGCAGTTTCATTCTTTTGTTATTCATACATTCCTCCTGTGTCTTTCCGTAAACGGAAACCGTTTTACCGTTAAATCGGAATCTCAATTCAAGCGTACCGTTTTTGCGCGTACGCAAGGCCTGCCCTGACATAAGAATCACTCCTTCCGGATTTCACAACCATTATGCAAAACGGTAGGGAAAAAGTGAAATATGCGAGCACACTGCGATTCCGGGCAACAAAAAAAGGCCGTCACAGCTCCCGATGGGGAACCGCAGCGGCCTTCGGCTTCAGATCAGCGTATTATTATGTCAGTCGCGCCAGTAGTTATCATATCTTTTTTCCCGTCTGACGGAGAAATAACCGATCAGCGCGTGTTTTTCAACGACCTTGTTCTTCCCGAAATCCACGGCGGGAAACTTCGGATCGTTGAACAGCTTTTGTACCGTCGCCAGACTCCACCCCAGCATCGGTATCAGCTCGTTTATGGTGTAAAACCTGACCTCATCACAGGGACAGCCGTTTTCGGGACGTCTTTCAACCGGATTCATTGCATTCATCTCCTTCCATCAGGATATTGTCATCAGTTGCATACCGCTTTAGCCACCGTTCAAAGTCAGTCTGAGGAATCACGAAGATCTGCGTGCGGTTGGCGTCTCCTTCGGCGGAGCAGTAATAGTGACTGCACCACGCGGGGCTGTCGTCCGGCAGCGTGAACAGGGCCACCGCGTCGGTGACGAAATTGACCTCGATATTGTCGTGGTCCCGCCGCCTGCGTTCCGGCGTTCTGCGGTCATAAACGTGCCGGTAGGCGATCACACTCGGGCCGAACCTTTCGTGCGGATGTTCCCGGAAATACTCGGACAGTGCCTTCAGGAGCGGGGCGCGGATATAATTGACGTTGCCGGACTTACTTTTCTTCGGCAGCAGCGCCGGGATCTCCAGCCGGAACCAGCC
>CAMVBR010000463.1 GCA_947165755.1 uncultured Clostridia bacterium | reverse complement strand
CCCACCATCGATAACATCGAGGCGGCGCTCGCCATGTATAAGGCGGCGGAGTGCAATGGCATCGTGGCCTTCGGCGGCGGCTCCCCCATGGACTGCGCAAAGGCCTGCGGCGCCAGAGTGGCAAGGCCCAACAAAACCGTGCCCCAGCTCAGAGGCCAGCTGAAGGTGCTCAAAAAGATCCCGCCCCTGTTCGCCGTGCCCACCACGGCCGGCACCGGCAGCGAGACCACGATCGCGGCGGTGGTATCCAACCCCAAGACCCACGAAAAGAACGCCATCAACGACCCGCGCCTGCGCCCGAAGATGGCCGTGCTCGACCCCGAGCTCACCGTGGGCCTGCCCCCGCACATCACCTCCACCACCGGCATGGACGCCCTCACCCACGCGGTAGAGGCCTACATCGGCAGCTCCAATACCAAGGGCACCATCGCCGCCGCCGAGAAAGCCACCCGCCTGATTTTCGATAACCTCTACGAGGCCTATTCCAACGGCAAAAATATTGAAGCCCGCGAAAATATGCTGGTGGGCTCCTACTACGCCGGTATCGCCTTCACGAGAGCCTACGTGGGCTACGTGCACTCCATCGCCCATAACCTCGGCGGCATGTACGGCACCCCCCACGGGCTTGCCAACGCCGTGATTTTGCCCCATATACTCGAGTTCTACGGCAGCAAGGCCTATAAGAAGCTGGCGAAGCTCGCCGACGTGGCCGGCCTCGATACCGCCGGGCTTACCGACGAGCAGAAGGCCAAGCTCTTCATCAACAAGATCAAAGAGTTCAACAAGAAGATGAACATCCCCGAGAAGTTCGATTTCATCAAGGACGAGGACGTGCCGCTCATCGCGAAGCGCGCGCTCAAGGAGGGCAACCCCCTGTACCCCGTGCCCAAGATCATGGACCGGAAGACCTGCGAGGCGTTCATCCGCACCGAGCTGATGGCATGATGCACAGAACCGAAAACCGTTCCGCACACCGGAACGGTTTTTTGCCTTTTTTTGCGTGATCTGTCTTCTTTTTTGCCGCTGAACGGTTATACTAAAGAAGGGGGAGAAACGATTGGTGCTTTCCGTTTTTTTGGCGCTGCTGACCGACGAGGGCGACCGGCAGCTTTTTGAACAGATCTATATGCGCTACCGCAAGCAGATGTTCGTTGTGGCGCGCGGCTTCCTGCGCAACGACGCCGACGCTGAGGACGCCGTGCACGACGTTTTCGTGCGGATCGCCTCCACCTGCTGGGAGACCGTAAGCAAAATCGCAGATGAAACCGACCTGCGGAATTACCTTTTGAAGGCGGTAAAAAACCGCGCGCTGAACATATTGGACCGCAGTGAACGCAGGACGATCCCGCTGCAGGACGCCGAGGACGGGCAGGCGCGCCCGAAGCCTGCCGAGGACGATACCTTTGCCGCCGTTTGCGCAAGAACCGAAGAAACGCGGCTGCTGCAGGCGATCCGTATGCTGCCCGAGCGCTACTGCGACGCGCTGTATTACCGGTACGTGCTCGAGCTTTCGGTGCCGGAAACGGCGCGGGCATTGGAGCAGAGCGTTGCCGCCACGAAAAAACAGATCCAGCGCGGGAAGAAAAAGCTGCTGGAGATTCTCGGAGAGGATAAAGATGCGTAAAGAATCCCTGATCGCCGCCCTGCGAAAGGCGGAAAGCGAAAAATTCAACGATATCGCCCCTGAGGAAGAGATCGGGCACGCCTTTTCCGAACGGTTTGAGCGCCGCATGCACCGCCTCATCCGCCTGCAGCGGCAGCCGCTTTGGAAGATGGGCAAGAACCCGATCCAGCGTTCCATTCTGCTGGTGCTGATCCTGCTGCTCACCTTCGGCGTTCCGCCGGAGAAGAACCCGCTGTTCCGTATGGCGCAGCCCATTCCGCAGCTGAGCACCGCGGTACCGCCCCCGGCGGAAACCTACGTACCGACCGAAGAAGACGAGCCCACAGCGCAGGCGCAGCCCGATACCCCTGCGCCCATCGAGCAGGCTCCCGCCTCTGAGCCCCGGCAGCCGAATACACACGTGCGGGCAAAAACGGAGCGCGTGGAACCCTACGCCCCGATCACCGTAACCGCGTCAAAGGCGGCAGATTATGAACCGGAAACGGTGAACGAGGTCACGCCGGTTTACAAAGCTGCTCCATCCTATTCCTACGCGAGTTCCTATACAGAGAATCCCGCCCCGGCTTCCGGTACGGCTTCTACAGAAACGCAGTCCGCTTCCGATGGAGAAGAAACTTTTGAACAGATCAATGAAAGAATAGAGCAACAAAGGTCTGAGTGGATGCGGGAAGAATACGAATATAGTTCAGAACTGCTGGCAAGAGCCCGTGAACAGAGCGGTCAATATTCTAACGGATCGCACGGATGGGATATGTTTTCGGATATGGATTCGATTTTAATATCTCAGCAGTCTCCATCAACGCCGATTCCCGGACAACCCCACCCCAACCCTTATGTTCCAATAGGAATATCACCCTGACCAAAATAAAATCAAAAATCTCCTGTGACGTTTTTATCCGTATCACAGGAGATTCTTTTTTTGATATCAAATTTCAGTTTATCGAGATGAATAGATGGCTGCGCCATCATGAATTGGCTGC
>CAMVBR010000462.1 GCA_947165755.1 uncultured Clostridia bacterium | reverse complement strand
CGTGATCGTAAACGGACGAGGGCTTGGCGAACAGCGACAGATCGAACGTAAAGTGCACCCTGCCCTTGCCCTCCATTTCGGCCGTAACGGCCCCGCGGTTCATTTCGCTCATTGCAGGCGTCTCCTTTCGGGATATATATTTATATTAGCACAAGTAATTTTAGTTTTAAAGAAATAATTCCTGTTTGTCAATATCAGTTTTATGGCGATATGTTGCTGCGCAACGCGATATAATTTGCTGCGCAAATCGCGATATATTCCGCTTCGCTCCATGCGATATAATATGGATCCTGCAATTTTCACGTGCCGCAGGCACATATCGCACCGAAGACATATCGCGAATCCGGCAGGATTCATACGCTAACGCGCTTTCAGCGCGTTAAAAAGAGGATGCCGAAGCATCCTCGCGTTTTTCCGGGGATCACACCAGCGGGGTGGTGTAATCAAACAGGGAATACCAGTTGTGCAGGTAGTAGTTGCGGCAGCGGAAGGTGACGGCGGAATCGGTGATCTCCATCATAAAGCCGAGGCCGTTGACGGCGTATTCGGCGGGCCAGTTGGGCATGAGATAAGAGGTCAGGTTCAGGTAATGCACGCCGTTCACCGTGGTATAGGTGGGGGTGGAAACGTCGTTGGAAAGGCCCTTGTGGAAGTGGCCGGACAGGCAGAACACGTTATCGTATTTTTCCATGATCGCCTTGAGCTGCGAATTCCAGGGCTCTTCCAGACCGCCGCCCTCATAGAAGTACTCCTCGCCGTGCACGCCGGAAACCGGCACGTGCATGCAAACGAACACGGGCCTGCCGTCCACCGCGTATTTGGCGAGCTCGGCGTCCACGAAGGCGAAGGTGGCGTCGGAATACTCGGGATGGTCCCAGTTATCGGCGCTCTCGTCGTTCATGCAGATGAAGCCGTAGCCGTTCACCTCGATCGTGTAGGCCGGTGCGCTGATGCCGTAATCGAGGTATTCGTTGCAAAGCCCTATGAAATCCTGCAGCGCCTCGGGGTTCATGCGCTCCCCTGCCGCCTCCTTGGCGTGGCCGATATCGTGGTTGCCCGAAATGATCACGGGCGTGATATCGTCGTTCAGCGTCTTTTTGGTGATCTCAAAGAAGCGTTCCAGCGTGGCGTAATCGCCGTAGTTGGTCAGGTCCCCCAGCACCGCCACGCCGTCGGGTGAAAAGCTGTTCATATCGGTATAGCAGTTTACCAGCGCCGTTTGGCCCAGAGGGAAGCGGCGGTCGATATGCACGTCCGAAACGAGGGCCACGGTGGTTTTTTCCGCCTCGGCCTTTTCAAACAATGCGCTGCCCGAGAAGGGGATGCACGCCAGAATGACGGAGAGCACGCCGGCGAAAAAGCGGCGGATCAGCAATAATACGTTACCCATAAAAAACTTTGCTCCTTACGCGGAAATGTTTTTGTACAGTTTATTATAAACTTGTTTAAGGAAAAACGCAAGAGAAAATTACCAGCGGTTTTCCACGTATTCACAGAACGCGTACATATCGTTGATCTCCAATACGGTGCCGTCGTCCAGCGTCACCTTGCCGCTCCACATTCCGTGCACCTGATGGGAGTGCATGCGCATCACCAGCACGTTGAGATCGGAATGGTGATCGTAGAACGGGCGCATGGTGAGATCGAAGCGGCCGTCCTCGGAAACGAAATGCCAGTCCTTCATATAGCCGTCGGGCTTGGGGAAGGTCTCCACGTCCACGGCGCCGAATTTGTGGGCCTTGCCGTCGTAGAAGATGCAGGTTTCGGTGGCGTTGCTCTCGTCGCCGATACCCCAGGTGATCTCAAAGCCGAAGATGTGCTTTTTGCCGTCGGCGTCCGTCACGTAGGCGGAGCCGTTGCCCCAGTACCACACCAGCGAATAGGGGGTGCACACGCGGCCCCAGTCCAGCACGGCGAAGGTATCGTCCTTGCTGAATTTATACTCGGCGTTGGCGGTGCGGAAGTACCCCTCGCAGGGCATGCAGTTCTGCTTGGTGGTCATGAAATAGCGGTCCGGGAACCCCTTGAAGGGCAGCACGGTGGTGATGTTCTCGTGCCCGGGCAGGATATCCATTTCAAAGCGGGCCTCCACGGCGCCCCGGCGAAAATAGAGGGTGCGCTTGGTTTCGCCCGTTTCCACCTCGAATTTCGCGCCGCGCACGTCCATTTTTACGGTGTTGGGCACGTCGCCCTTGGGCGGCAGCACGTATTTATCCTTGCCGCCCAAAAAGATCTCCATTTCGGTGGAAAGGGTCTTGCCGCTCTTCAGGTCCACCAGCACGGCGGAGGCGTAGCCGCCCAGCGAAATGTTGGCAAAGCTGATCTGCACCATGTATCGGCCGTTGGAAAGCTGATAAAAATCCCATTCCTTGCGGCGGTTTTCATGCTTTACGCGGGTGCGGTCGTAATCGAACACGTTATGCCGCGCCCAGCCGGCGGCCAGTAAGGTGCCGTCCTCGCCGAGAAGCGTGGTGGGTTCGGTGTATTCCGTCTGTTTGCTGGGGGCGTCCCACGCCTGCCAGGGTTGATACGTTCTTTCCATAAAAATCTCCCTTTCGCTGTTTTTTTTCAGTATATCACACAAAAAAAGCCTTTTGCAATAGG
>CAMVBR010000461.1 GCA_947165755.1 uncultured Clostridia bacterium | reverse complement strand
GGCTCGCGGGGGTCGTAAATGATGTGATCGAAGGGGTATTTTCTGCCGAAATTGCCGAGCACGGTATGGTATACCGCGGCTTCGGCGGGCGCAGCGCCGTCCGATTCTATACCGATACGGTAATTGCCGTCGGCGGGCACGGTAAAGCCGAGGCTGTTCGCCTGCTTTTCACCCGCTTGCAGCTCTTTGAGCGCGATCAGAGTATCGTTTTCGTCCCGCACGAACAGGCGCATGCCGGGCGTGGCGGTGGCCCGCGCCCAGAATTCGGCGGGGCGGCCCGCTTCCACGTAAACGCCCTGCCACACGGCGGCCCGTTCGTCCTGCGAACGCAAAATGCAGCGGGGTTCTTCTTTGTCCCTGACGAATTCCACGTTCCCCGCCGTGAGCCAGAAGCAGCGGCCGTCGCGGAATTCGCCGTTTTTCAGGTCCGTCATGCTTGGGTAGCCGCGCATGCCCGAAACGTGGGTCTCAAAGAAATTGCCCTCGATGGCGTCCACCCGGTTGTTTTCAAAGCGCAGGTCCGTTACGGGCGGGTGGCCCTGCCGCACGGTGTAGGGGTCAAAGTTCCAGTTGCCCATCGTCACGAAGTGGTTATCGTGCACGTACACGTTTCGCACCTCGATTTTCTCCTGATCGGGGCAGTCGATGCCCCACAAAATCATGCCGAAGGCCTTGCAATGGTTCGAGCGCAGGTCGTTGTGGTCGATCTCTATGTTTTCGCTGGCCTGCGGGGTATCGGAATCCCACCAGTCGCTGCGGCGGGGATCCCGGTAAGAGGAAAAAATATAGACGCTGTCGTCCCCGGTGTGCATTTTGCAGCCGGTCACGCGCATATTGCGGCAGTTCATCATGCAGATGCCGTCGCCGTTGCCGAAGCTCCAGCGGTCGATGGTGAGGTCCTTGAAAAGCCCGCCGTCGCAGGTGAAGGGCATCACGGCGTAGCTGTGGTAGTTGGTGATATGCACGCCCTCCACCGTGAAATCACGGCAGCGGAAAAAGCCGATGGGGCAGAGCTTCATGCAGTCGTCGCCATTTTCGCAGTCCATCATGCGGATGGTTCCCTTGCCGCGCAGGGCGAAATCGTGGCTGCCCCGGGGTGCGTAGATAAACGGGAAATTATGGTACCAGTTGTGGCTCCACTTGATCTCGGGGGAGAAATTGTGCCCCTTCTTCGGCACGTAGGGCGCGTAATCGAAGCAGCCCTCGTCGGTGGTAACGGGGCGCACGTAGGCGGTTTCGTCCGCCGTTTGCTGCAATACGGCGCCCTCGCCCAGCAAGAGCGTAACGCCGGTGCGCAGCACCAGCGAGGCCGTTACGTAGGTTTTGCCCCCGGGCAGAAAGACCGTGCCGCCCCCGGCGCGGGCGGCGGCGTCAATGGCCGCCTGAATTTCGGCCCGGCAGTTTTTTTCGGTGGGATTGACTGTGATATCCATAGAGATCCTTCCTAAAAAATGATGAAAGATGAAAGATAAAAGATGAAAATCGGTGGCGGCAAACGCCGCATTGAAAAACAGGTAAGGACGAAGTCCTTCCTTATTTCATCTCTCATCTTTCATCTTTTTTCTTTGCGCAGCAGGCGTCCGGCCCCGCAAGCTATTCCATGAGCTTCAGCAGCTCGTTTACCTTCGCCTCCGCAAGGCATACGCAGGTATCGGAAGCGCCGTAGTAGATCTTTACGCTGCCGTCGTCCTCCGCCACCATGCCGCAGGGGAAGATCACGTTCTCGCGGAAGCCCGCGTCCGTTTCCAGGGGCGTATCGGGCGCGATGAGGGGTTCCTTGTAAACGGCGAGCACCTTTGCCGGATCGTTCAGGTCCAGCAGCATCATTCCCGCCGTGTAGCGCTTCGTCCAGCGGGTCTCCCAGCCGTTTTTGCCGCGCGTTTCGTCCCGGTCCACCGCGTGGAACAGCGTGAGCCACCCCTTTTCGGTTCTGATCGGCGAAGCGGTGGGGCCGATCTTATCGTTGGCCCAGGGCACGTCCTCCACGCCCAGCACCAGCTCGCTGCGGCCCCAGTAAACAAGGTCGGGGGAGCGGGAAAGCCAAATATCGAACCGGTCCCGGCCTCGGCTGTATACCGGCATGGGGCGTTCCAGACGCACGTATTCGCCGCCGATCTTTTCGGGGAACAGCACCATGTTGCGGTTCTCGGGCACGCTGGCGCTGAGAAGCCGCCACGAGCGCAGATCGGGCGATACTTCGCCGATGGCGCCCCGTATGCCGTGGCGGGTATCCATGGCAAGGCATAATAGTAGCCGATCCCCGATCAGAATGATGCGCGGGTCGTAAAACCGCTTGATTTCCGGGTCCTTTGCGGGGTCGTTGCTGTCGATGAGCGGCGCTTCGTCGAATACCCAGCCGTCCACGCCGTTCTTGCTGCGGGCGATCCCCACGCTCGTGCCGGTAAAGCGCCGGTTTTGCGTTTCATAGCCTTCACGGGTTGTGCCGTAGTCGTTGCGGAATACCATAACGTATTCGCCCCGGTATTTGATGACGCCCGCGTTGAATACGAGGGTGCTGGGATAGGGCAGGTCGGCGGCGGTAACCACCGGCGCGGTTCGTTTGCGGATGCACGGATGTGTGAAAAGCGGGGGCAATACGGCTGGCAT
>CAMVBR010000460.1 GCA_947165755.1 uncultured Clostridia bacterium | reverse complement strand
CCCGATGAACCGATCGAAATAAACGGAAGCGCACCCTCTGAGCGTCAGCAGCTCCGCCGTATCAAAGAGTACGACAGCGGGCGTCGCCGCTATCCATATGCACAAAGCCTGCATGACCGCATACCGACGCACAAACTTCAGATCGGCGCCGCCCACCAACAGGGAATTCAAAAAATGCCTGCGCTGATTCCGATGAACGGAAAGCAGCAGATCCACCGCACAGGTAACGGCAATCAACGAAACAAGAGACGTCAAAAGGATAAACGCGGGCAGGTTTTTCAGCGCCGCTTCCCCGGAGAGGATATCCCATGCGCGTGTTTTGACGTCGCCCGTGTTGCCGTACCAGAACTGAAATACCAGCGCCAGCAGCATACCGATCACGTCCGCGACGCCGTCCCTCGCCAGCGCAAGCGGCTCTTTCCCGGCGAGCGCTGCCTGTTCAAGAAAACAGCGCCAATACCCGCCGCCGAGCGCAAGGACGGAAAACAAACTTGCCTCCGCCAGCGCGATGACAGCGCAAAGCAGAACGGTATGTCTTTTTTCCTGCCGCATTTCCCGCAGGACCAGCCACAGAATCGTTTTCATACCGCTTGCGATCTTTTCTCATCCGAAGTGACGCGGCCGTCCTCAATACGGACGATCCTGTCCGCCCGTGCGGCGATCCGCTCGTCGTGTGTCACCACGATCAGCGTCGCCCCATTCTCACGGCACAGCGTTTGGAACAGATCCATCACTTCCGTGCCGTTTTTCGTGTCCAGATTGCCGGTGGGCTCGTCCGCCAGGATCAGCGCGGGTTCGTTCATCAGCGCCCTGCCTACCGCGATGCGCTGCTGCTGTCCGCCGGAAAGTCGGCCCGGCAGGTTGTACCGGTACTTTTCCATGCCCAGCCGTTTTAAGAGCCGGTAGGTTTTGCCGAAATCCGGCTTGCCGCCGGACGCGATCACGGGAAAGGCAATATTCTCCTCCACATTCAGCACGGGGATCAGATTGAAGAACTGGAACACCATGCCGATCTCTTTGCAGCGGAAGGCGGAAAGCGCGTTATCGTCCATTTCGTACAGCTCCCGCCCGCAGACCTTCACGCTGCCGGAGGTGGGCTCCTCCACGCCGCCCAGAATATGCAGCAGCGTGGATTTTCCGGAACCGCTGGTCCCGACGATCGCCAGAAACTCCCCGCGCGGAACAGTCAGGCTGACCCGATCCAGCGCAAGACAGGTATTGCCGCCTTCCATGTTGTACCGTTTTGTCACGTTCTGAATTTCAACGGTATTTTCATAAGCGACGTCGGCCTCTCTCAGCCCATCCTGCGCGCGTTTCTTTTTGAGTAACATCATCTGAAAACCTCCGATCTTCTGTTTGAAAATCTTCTGTCAGGATAAACAGATCGACAAAACCGGCGTCCGCGCCGCCCACCAGCAATGCGGTCAAAAAAAATGGCAGTGCAGCCTGCGTCAGACGGAAAACAACAGACCGGCTGCGCAGCGCACGGCGAGCAACGCGGTCAGGCCGGACAGCAGAACAAAAGCGGGAAGGGTCTTGAGCGCCGCCTCTCCGGAGAGGATTTCCCGCGCTGTCAGTTGCCAAGCCGCCGCGCCGCGGAGCAAGAGCTGAAACACAAGTCCCAGCTGCATTTTTCCCACGTCGACCAATCCCTGCAAAGCCAGTCGCAATGCGTCCTCGCCCGCCGGCGCCGCCTGTTCCATAAAAAAACGCAGGCAACCGGCGCTCAGTGTCAGAATGGCGTATAAGCTCGATTCCGTCAGCGCGACTGTATACACAGCAGGACTGCGCGGCGTTTATCATGCCGCAGCTCCTTCAAAACAAGCCGCAACATATCCTTCATGTCGGTTGTCGATCTGTCATGGTTATCATAATATTTCAAAGTGACATTTGGATGAAATCCACGTGACGTTTTTGTCACTTTCATACCAATATACGCCTATTTTCTCAAATCCTTCCAATATAATACTGCAATCACCGATGATAGTTTTTCTTTTTGGATTGAAAAAACTGAGGGGTTCGTTTATAATGGAATCACATAGATCTTACGGAAAAGAAAGATGAATATGGATCAGAACAGCATGAAAAAGAAGATCTCCGCAATGCTTGTATGTGTTTTTGTCCTGACCGCGGGGAACGCGTTTTTGTTCCGGTACGCCTTTCAGAAGTGGATCGTACCGCTTTACGCGCTCTCGGTCGTCGTTTTCGGCGGGCTTGCCTTTGCGCTGAACTATATTTACTTCAGAACGAAGGATAAAACGAAGCCGCTTTTGCGGTCGCTTGCGTGCGCCGCCTGTTACCTTGCCGTAATGGAAGCCGTCACGTTCGGCGTCAACAACATATTGCTGAACGGCAAGCATCCCCACGCGGCCGTGGCTGCGGTCGTTTTCGGCACCGCGCTGTATTTTGCGGTGATCGCCCTGCGCGCCGCCCGATCATGGAAAGCGGTGAAGCTGCCCGCATCGCTGAGCGCGGCCGTGGCCGTCATACTGTGCTTCTTTATTGCGGTGGTACCGCTGATCCGGGAGCCGGTACAGCTTTCAAAAGCGAGACAGAACGAACGGCAGCCCACGCCCGCAGGGCAGCACCGCAGAGATGATCTCTGCTTTCGAG
>CAMVBR010000459.1 GCA_947165755.1 uncultured Clostridia bacterium | reverse complement strand
CGGGTGACGCCGCCGCCCGGGGTCTGCCAGGTGCCGTAGCCCACGCAGGGGATGGAAACGCCGTTTGCCAGCGTTACGGTATCACGGATGTTCTTTTTGGTGTTCATTCTTTTCGCGCCCTTTCCTGTTTTCTGTTTTTAGAGTACCACACCGCCGCGCCGTTTTCAAGAAATTTTTCATTTGCGTTCTATACAAACCGCAAAAAAGGTGATAGAATAAAACCAAACGAACGATAGGAGAGATAAACTATGATCAACGTTGCGCTTTTAGGCACGTGGCACGTGCATTTCCGAAATTACGCTTCCGAGGCCGCCAAAAACGAACACTGCAAAATCACCGTCCTGTGGGACCCCGACCCCGCCGCGGGCAAAGCGGCCGCCGAAACGTGGGGCTGCGCCTTTGAGGCGGACCTCGATACGCTGCTTTCCCGCCCGGACGTGGACGCGGTGATCGTGTGCACCTCCACCGACCTGCACAAAGAGGTGATCACAAAGGCCGCCAACGCGAAAAAGGCGATCTTCACCGAAAAGGTGCTGTGCTTTACCGAGGCGGACGCCCTCGAGGTGAAAGCGGAGGTGGAAAACAACGGCGTGAATTTCTGCATCTCCTTCCCGTGGAAGGCCCGGGGCGATTTTCAGTGGATCAAGCAGGCGCTGGACGAGGGCCTGATCGGCAAGGTGAACTACTGCCGCATGCGCAACGCCCACAACGGGGCCTCCTCCCACTGGCTGCCCGCCACCTTCTACGATCAGAAGACCTGCGGCGGCGGGGCCATGATGGATTTGGGCGCCCACTCCATGTATATTCTGAACTGGCTCATGGGCACGCCCGTGAAGGCCGCCAGCGCCTTTACCCACGTGATCGTGGACAGCGTAGAGGATAACGCGGTGACCGTGTTCACCTACGCAAACGGCGCCATCGGCGTGAGCGAAACCGGCTTTGTGGCCGAGCACAACCCCTTCGAGCTGGAGCTGGTGGGCGATAAGGGCACCATTCTTTCCGGCGGCTTCCTCGATAAATGCTGCTACAACGTGGGCAGCGGCTGGGTATTCCCGGCGCTTCCCCGCCCCGGCAAGGCCCCCATCGACGCGTGGGTGGATTCCATGGTGAACGGCACCCCCGCCCCCTACGGCATCGACGAGGCAGTGGCGCTTTCCAAGGTGATGGAAATGGCGTATAACGCGGTGATATAAGGCGGCAGTATTTCTATTCTACAGCAAAAAACCGCAGGGCGTTTGCCTTGCGGTTTTTTTTCAGATTTCAGTTTATCGCTGAGCAAGTGACCAGTGACCAGTGGCCAGTGACCAGCGAACGGATTTGCTCGCCTTTGCGTCATTCTGACCACTGACCACTGGCAACTGACCACTGGAATTTGCAGGGCGTCGAGCCCCACAAACTGCAATTCTACCTTTTCCCGTACGTGTACCAAACCGTATACGCCTCGGCGTAGTTGGTCTTGAAGCCCTCCACGCCCACGGTTTGCAGGGTGCGCCACCATTCGGGGTAATCGCCGAGGTTCGAGAACACCTTCACGCCCATTTCTTTCAGCTTGGCCACGTCCGTTTCGTCGAACCAGCGGTCGTTGAGGCCCACCTCGTAGAACCCGGCGCGGGCGATCATGGCCAGATTTTTCTCATCCAGACGGCGGAAGTTTGCGCCGATGCGCAGCCCCTCGGGGCGGCCGCCCTGCGCCATGGTATCGAGCATTTCTTCCAGAATATCCCAATGGCCCGAGAATACGATGTAGCGGGCGCAGTTGGGCGACGCCTGCAGAATGGGGTAGATCGCCCTGAAGGTGCCGGGGGCGCAAAGCTCGATCTCGATCACGGTATCGGTATCCACACCGGCGAACCACTTATCGAACTCGGCGAAGGTGGAAAGATGCGTTTTGCGCGTATCCACGGCGCGGAAATACGCGATCTCCTCCGGCGTAAAGGTGCGCGAGGAGCCCTCGCCCTCCGAATAGGGCACGGGCGGGTGATAGGGCAGCAGATGCCCCGCGTAGGGGATCTCGGCCGCGGTGAGCTCAGCGGCCGTCAACTCGCTGATCTCGGCGGTGATCTTGCCGTCCGTCATACGGGTCATATTGCCGTCGTGCACTACGATGGCAACGCCGTCTTTGGAAAGACGCACGTCCAGCTCGATGCCCTCGCAGCCGTATTCGATGGCCGCGGCGAACGCGTCGATGGTGTTTTCGGGCGCGCGCTGCACCAAGCCCCTGTGCGCGAACCGCATCGGCCCGCAATAATTGCTGTTTTTATTCATACCTGCCTCCGATATTTGCATTTTCCGCCCGCAAAACCGCGGACGTTTTCTTTATTATAGCACCTGAAAAAAGAAAAGCAACGGCAAATTTCAGTTTATCGCGCTGATAGCGCGAAGCTGCAAGCTACAAGTTGCAAGCTACAAGCTGCAAGCTGCAAGCTGCAAGCACAGTTGAAAAGTACGGATGTTGTTCTGATACCAACATATTTCCACACAATCTATCTGACTTGTAGCTTGTAGCTTCTTAGCTTGTAGCTCCAGTTTGTGGGGCATCGAGCCCCACAAACTGCCAATTTTTACCGTGCCCCGTGCATCACCCCGTTTTTATCCACGCTCGTCTCCCCTGCCG
>CAMVBR010000458.1 GCA_947165755.1 uncultured Clostridia bacterium | reverse complement strand
TGCCTTAACAGATGCTGACCACTGACCACTGGCTGCTGGCCACTGGAATTTGCAGGGCGTCGAGCCCTGCAAATTCCAATTTCCCGTTAAATCTTCTCCGCCAGCCGGTCCAGCACGCCCAGGTCGAAGGCCAGCGACGATAAAATGTATTTGTCCCGTATGTCCTTCGTGGCCTTGAAGCACACGGCGGTCTCGCTTTCGGGAATGCCGATCTCCTCGGGCGAGGTGGGCGCGCCGATGCCGCGCAGCAAAGAGGTGATCTCCCCGTAGCTGGGCAGCGTATCGATCACGCCGAGGATTTCAAACAGGTGTTTGCGGATGTTCTCCTGCCTTTCCGCCTGCGCCTGCGGGTCGTAAAGCGCGCAGGTTTCGGCGTTTTTCAGCATCTGCCCCCCGGCTTCGCCCATATAGTCCGAAAGGGTTTTCAGCCACGCGGCCTTGTTGAAGGGCTCGGGGGCAACGCCCGCGTCCAGCATCCCCCGCAGCTTTTCGTAGCCCTTCAGCGTCTTTACGGTGCCGATGGCGCACTGGACCCCGTGCAGGCTCGAGGGCGTGCCCAGCGCCGCGGCGCGCATATCCCAAATATGCGAAAAATAGTGCTCCGTGCCCGAAACGGGACGGCTCACACCGGCCCAATCCGCAGCGATCCCGGCCACGATCAGCCCGTCCATCACGCCGCTCACGGCTTCGTCGTCGCCCTGCAGCAGGCCCTCGGCGCCGTTTATGCACTTGCGCAGTGCCGCGCGGATCATAGCGGCGATCTCGGGGCAGTAATATTCCCCGGTCACAATGCGGCCGATCTGCCATTCCGCCACGCTCACGCACTTGGCGAGCATATCCCCCAGCCCTGCCTGCAGCATGATTTTCGGCGCGGCCTTCAAAATGTCCGTATCGCCGAGCACCGCGTCGGGGCAGCGGCTGTTCACCGAAACCTTCAGCCGGTCGCGGATCACCGAGGAGGTGGAGGAGGCAAAGCCGTCCATCGAGGGGGCGGTGGCCACGCAGAGATAGGGGAGCCCCCGCATGCCGGCGAGGATCTTGCCCACGTCGTTGAGCACGCCGGAGCCCACCGAAATCAGGATATCGCAGGTCTCGTCAAAGTGCAGCACCGCGCTGCCCACCGTCTTTTCGTCAGGCTCGATGCGCTCGCCCGGGTAGAGAAATACCTGATAGGGCACGCCCGCGCCGGAAAGAGAGGCCGTCACCTGCCGCCCGGCGGCGGCAAAGGTGTTTTCATCCGCCAATACGAACGCCTTCGTGCCGCCGAAGCGTTTTGCGTATGCCCCGGCTGCTGCGGCGGCCCCGGGGGCTACGTAAGAGGCCTTTATGCTTGCTTTGTGTATCTTTCCGCAGGCGCAGCGGTACGCGCCCTTTTCGATCAGAGAAGCGGAATCGTAGTTCATTGCGGCGCCTCCTCAGTAAAGCGTTATGCTTCGCAGCGTATAGTCGCCCGTGTGGGCTGCGATCTCCAGCCGCAGCCGCCGGTCGTTTTGCAGCAGCACGGGCGGGAAGGAGATGATGCGCTTGTGGCCCACCGCAGAGCCCTCCCACAGGAAGATCTCCCCGCCGGGGTATTCGTAGAAAAGCCGGAACGCGTCGATATGCTCACCGCGCGTCAGGTCCTCCGAGAGCACCAGTGTGTTCGGGGAGGCGGCAGCGTCGGATGAAAGCACGATAGCGTCGCCCGTTTGCTTTATATTTGCGTTTATGGGGTCGGCGAACCGGTTTCTTACCGCCTCGCCGAAGGCAGCGAACCGGGCGGCGTCCGCCTCGGGCAGCAAACCGCGCCGGTCGGGGCCGATATTGATCAGTAGGTTGCCCCCGCGCCCCACGCTCAGGTCGTAAAGGCCCATGATATTTTCCGCCGTGCGCAGGGTATCGGCGTCGTTTTCGGAGTAAAACCAGTTGCAGGGGCGGATCTTGCAGTCGCATTCATAGGGCAGAAAAGCGCCGTCCACCACGTTTCTCGCGTCCTGCGGCGCAACGCCCTCTTCGTTGCCCACCCAGCGGGTATCCGGGTCCCACATATTGAAAATGAGGATATCGGGCTGCAGGGCGCGTATGGCGGCAATGATGCGGGGCGCGTCGTATTCGTGGCCCTCGCTGCCGCAGCCGTCGAACCAGAGGTAATCGATCTTGCCGTAGTTCGTGAGCAGCTCCGAGATCTGGCTGATGAAGTAATTGTCGTATTCCTTTCCCTGCATGGCGCGGGAGCCGAACTGGGCGGGGGAGTAGTAAAGCCCGGCTTTCAGGCCGTATTTGCGGCAGGCGGCGATGAATGCGGCCACCGCGTCGCCCTGCCCGCCCTTCCACGGCGTATTTTTCACCGAGTATTCTGTGTAGGCCGAGGGCCACAGCGCAAAGCCGTCGTGGTGCTTGGCGGTGAGCACGGCATAGTTCGCGCCGCCCGCTCTGGCCGTTCTGATCCACTGCTCCGCGTCCAGCGCCGTTGGGTTGAAGGTGGCCGGGTCCATGGGCACGCCGTCCCAATCCCTGTGCCCTTCGTTGAAGGTGCGTATGCCGAAGTGGAAGAACACGCCGAGCTCCCAATCCATAAATTCCAGCTGCCGTTTCGTTGGTATTTCGGTATGCAAGAAAACACTCCCCCTTATAC
>CAMVBR010000457.1 GCA_947165755.1 uncultured Clostridia bacterium | reverse complement strand
GGGCGCCGTCGGGATAGTTGAGGCTGCCGCTTCCGCCGATGGTAAGGGTACCGGTATAGTAAAGAACATTGTCTTCATCATCCGTTACGGGTTCGGAAAAATAACCTTTGATGAGCCTGCCGTCTATCTGTGTAATGCTTACAACAGGCGCATTATACGTATAGCCGGTAAGGTTCATGCCGATGGTGCCGGGCTGGTTATTTGCAATGATAACGCCGATGGCGCCGTTTGCCATGGCGGCGTTGGCCTTCTCGAAGAAGCTGGTTTCGCCGCGGTTGCAGATGGCGATCTTGCCCTTGAGCACGTCTTTTACAGCGGCAAATTCTTCTTCGGTACCTACGGAATCGATATAAACAAATTCCTTCTCACCCGCAAGGGTAGTGAAGGGCGCATTGCCGTAATCGAGGTTTTCGGTATAGAAGAAGGGATAACTCGTAACGCCCGCGGCATAGAAATAATTGCCGGTATTGCCGTCGTTATCCACGCTTGCCACGGTAAAGGCGTTTGTAAAGGAACCGGGGCTGCCTACGGTATCAAAGCTGACGTCCTCCGCCCACGTAACGCCGTAGGTAGAGGAATCCGCCCATGCGCCTGCGTTGCCGGCGGAAATGCTGACGACCGCGTCGTACTTTTGGAAGTTATCAAGGATCTCCTGATAGGTGTCGTCGGTGGCATAACCGGGGTTGGAGCTGCCGAGGGACAGGTTGATGGCGTCCGCGCCCAGCATAACGGCGTCTTCGATGGCGGCCATATAGTCCGAATCGTAAGCGCCGCCGCCCTTACCGAACACCTTCATCACAAGGATCTGCGCATCCGGGGCCGCGCCCTGGGTTTTAACGGTGTTCAGCGCGCTGTCGAAACCGTCTTCGGTGGCGATCAGGCGGTTCGCGGCGGCAATACCGGCCACGTGAGAACCGTGCTCGCTCTCTTCATCGTTATCGTGGGTCACGTCAAGATCGCCGTCCACATAGTTCACGGCAAAGGGGATCTTGGCGGAAATATAAGCGTCTTCGTCCACGCCGGGCAAAGCGCCGGCGATATTCAGATAGCCGTATACCGCGGCAACTTCCTCTGCGGTAAGCAGATCGGCTTCTTTTTCAGAGGCCTCTACGGAAGCGAGGAAAGCGCTTTCGTCAAAAGACTTATGGTCGGTATCGATACCGGTATCGATAACGGCAACCTTGCTGCCAAGGCCGGTGTAGCCGTTTGCCCAGGCCTGGGGAGCGCCGGTCATCTTGGTGGCGGTGGCCATATTCGGATCGGCGGTTTCACCTACGGAAGCAACCGCGGGTTCATACTGCCGCTCAAGAACAACCTTCTCTACGCCAGCAAGCTTTTCAATTCTGCCGATGGCCACGGAAGGCACCACAGCGGAAATGATGTTCGCCGCAAGGGTCAGGTTCCACTTAACGTCCAGCTTTTTGCCGCCGAGGATCTCTTTTGAGATCTGTTCGGCCAGCGCGTTCTGCTTATTCAGCAGACGGCTGCGATAGGCGCCCGCCTGTTTATCGGAGGCGATGCCTTTTGCGGAAAAGCCGTTTTCGAGGGTGGCTTTATCGGAAAGCACGATCGACACACGGACGTCGCCGGTGGGCAGCATCTGATTCAGGCCGGCGGAATCCGCCTTGCCCGCATGCAGAGCATCCGGTCCGTTTTCGGTTTGTTCGATATGAAAACGAACCTTGTTGTCAGCAGCGCTGCCGCCTGCCGCAAATGCGGGAAGCATAACGGTAAGCAGCATTGCAGCCGTTAAAATCAATGAGAGCGCACGCTTCAATGATTTCTTCATGTTTTCACTCCTTTTTCTTGGTTTTGTGACGGGCGTCAAAAAAGATGCGCCAACACAAACGGTTCCGGTAGAATAGAATCGTTGCTAGAGAATGATATAATATCACTGACCCGCGATAAGGACAAAAACGGAACAAATCGTGTTATAGACAACGGACCCGGAGATTGTGAAGTAAAAAAACTTATCGGAGGATTAGCAAAATGGAAAAGATTATGATTGACGAACGCACCGGCTGGGAATATGAGCTGATCGGTGAGCAGTATTACCCCACGGGCAGGGTGATGCGGGACGGCAGGCTTCAGCCGGGAACTGTGGCCGCTGATAACGAATCAGAAGAAGATAACGGGCCGAAAAAGGAAATAATTCTCGGCGTATGGGGTCAGCGATGCCGGCGATATCTCCGGGAGTACCGAAATGCGCTTTATATGGAACTGCAAGGCACCGATATGCTGAACGGTTATCTTGCCGATCTGAACGAGCAGGCAGAAGCTATGTTTCTTGAGCTGGTAAAGCAGTTTGCCGCCCGTGAGGGCGTCACCGAACAACTCAAGGCACAGGACCAAATGTTGTGGGTACAGCGAATGAACAGTATTAGGAATCGGGCATCGGAAATCGTAAAACACGAAATGATTTATGCATAAGGTATCGAGCGGTGGGGAGATTTCCCTGCCGCATTTACAATTAACGGAATTACAGGACTGTTTATTTAGATAATCGGGCAATATTTTCATCCAATATATTGATTTTTCAGGACTGATATGGTACGATTATTGTACCGAATATCATGGAGGTATTGCCGATGTCTGAGTTCTTCGTAAATGATAAAT
>CAMVBR010000456.1 GCA_947165755.1 uncultured Clostridia bacterium | reverse complement strand
GGCGTCCACGTCCGTTTGGGTGAGACCGATGGAGGATTGAATGCGGATATCCGCCAGATTGCAGTCGCTGAAGTAGCCCTCCGCGTTGGAGAGCATGTCCGGCGACGTGGCCTTGATGCCCACAAAGAACGCGGTGCCAAGCGCCACGATCAGCAATATGGATATATACCTGCTGAAATGATGCTTTACCGTGCGTAAAGTGTCTTTAATCAGAAGTTTGTTCAAAACGTTCTCTCCTTACCATTCAAGCCTGCTTACTGGCAGGGGACGGTCGTTGATGGTGATGCGGTGCACTTTGCCGTTGCGCATGGTGATTACACGGTTTGCCATCGGGGTGAGGGCTGTGTTGTGGGTGATGATGATCACGGTCATGCCGGTTTCGTTGCTGGTGGTTTGCAGCAGCTCCAGAATCTGCTTACCTGTGGAATAATCCAGTGCGCCGGTGGGCTCGTCGCACAGCAGTAATTTGGGGTTCTTTGCCAGCGCGCGGGCAATGGCTACGCGCTGCTGCTCGCCGCCGGAAAGCTGGGCAGGGAAGTTATTAAGCCGTTCGCCCAAACCTACCCGCTCCAGCATACGTTTGGGGGAGAGTGCCTTTTTGGTGAGACTTGCGGAAAGCTCAACGTTTTCGAGGGCGGTAAGGTTGGGCACCAGATTATAAAACTGGAATACAAAGCCCACGTTCTGCCGCCGGTAAACCGAGAGCTGCCTGCGGGAAAAGCTGTTGATCATTTCTCCGTCGATCTTCACCTTGCCTTCGTCGCAGCCGTCGATGCCGCCGAGAATGTTCAGCACGGTGGTTTTGCCCGCGCCGCTGGGGCCGACGATCATGCACAGCTCGCCCTCTTCAATGCCGAAGGATACCCCGTCCAGCGCCGGAATCGTGACCTCGCCCATGTGATATTTCTTTTGAACGGAAGACAGCTCAATAAATGCCATTCTGCTAATCTCCTGATAATTTTAATATAGTCTTTTTAATTATATATTAATTTTATAATATCGTCAATATTATTTCACATTTTAATTAAATTTGTCTGAAAAGTTAATTAAATTTATCTAAACAACGGCAGAGAAGATGAAATGGAAAAATATGCATAAGAAATGGAAGAATATGCTGTAAATTATAGTTTGACGAGAAGCATTGAGCGTTGAGCATTGAGCCAGCTACAAAAGTTGGGAAAAGGTTTTTCTGAACATCATGTACAGCCGGAATTCCCCTTTGATTTTCAGGCATTTTGATTCGTTGCAATAACACGAACAGCCAATCCCGCGCTGTGTGATTTGCTCAACGCTCAACGCTCTATGCTCAACGCTTGCATCGCCAAACTGCAATTTGCCGAAATCCCGATTGACATCCTTTAAAAAGATGCTATAATAATAAAGATATAAATAAAATCACAGGAGACGGATACCATGAGCGTTACAAGAGAATCCTTCGGGTTTATGCCGGACGGCACTGAAATTTACAAGTATATCATCGAAAACGATTGTGGCACGCAGGCGCATGTGCTCACTTTGGGGGCAACGCTGCAATCTTTTATTTTTGCCGATAAAAACGGCGAGGCCAGAGATCTGCTGCTGGGCTTCGATACAGTGGAGGACTACCTGACCAAATCCAATTATCAGGGCGCAACCGTGGGCCCGTACTGCAACCGCATCGGCGGCGCCGCCATCGATATCAACGGCAAGCATTACGAGCTTGTGGCCAACGAAAAGGGCGTGAACAATCTGCATTCCAACGGCGAATTCTCTTACCGCCCTTGGAAAGCCCTTGTGCCGGACGCGGATTGCGTTGAGATGAGCTACGTTTCCCCCGACGGGGAGGGCGGCTTCCCGGGAGAGACGAAAGTTCAGGTTGTTTTCAAGCTTTCGCAGGATAATAAGCTCAGCATCCGTTATCACGGCGTATCCGACCGGGATACCTATCTCAACTTCACCAACCACGCCTATTTCAATCTGAACGGCTACGATTCCGGCGAGATTCTGGGCCACACCCTGCGCATCGACGCGGACGCTTTCACCCCCGTGGACGCCATGAGCATCCCCACCGGCGGCAGCATGCCCGTGGAGGGCACCCCCTTTGATTTCCGCACCGCGAAGAAGATCGGCCTTGAGATCGAGGCGGACCACGAACAGCTGAAGATGACCGGCGGCTACGACCACAACTACTGCCTGTGCGACGGCCCCCGCGACCTGTGCGAAATCGGCGAGGCCATGGCCGAGGAGAGCGGCATTAAAATGAATATTTATACAACATTGCCCGGCGTGCAGTTCTACGCCGGAAATTTCCTTGCGGGCAAAACCGGCAAAAAAGGCCTGCCCATGAACAAGCGCACCGGCTTCTGCCTTGAAACACAGTATTATCCCGACACGCCCCACCGCCCCGAGTTCCCGACCTGCCTGTTCAAAGCCGGAGAGGCGTATGAATCGGAGACGGTGTACGGGTTCAGCATTGTTTCAAATGAAAAATGAACAATGAACAATTGCGGAAGTGCTGCGCAATTGATTTTAGAATGAGAATACTAAAGTGGTTTCCGAATTGTTGATTTTTAATTATTAATTTTTAATTTATATTTTATTGACTTTTCCATCATATTGGTGTACAATATTGGTTATGGAAC
>CAMVBR010000455.1 GCA_947165755.1 uncultured Clostridia bacterium | reverse complement strand
TCGCAAAATGCGTTCAGGGGGCGTAATGTTTGATATTATCTTACATACAATTTTTTTGTTTCGGTGCGGGGCTCGTTGGTCATGTGCACGCCCAGCTTTTTGAAGGTTTGGGAATCCACGCTGCTCAGGATCACGCTGGAGTGGGCCTCCAGATCTTTGAGCTTGGGCAGCTGCTCCAGCGCCAGCTTTGCCATGGGGTTGGTGGCGCCGCTGATGGAGAGGGCGATCAGCACCTCGTCCGTGTGCAGGCGGGGATTGCGGTTGCCCATGTGGTTCACCTTTAATTCCTGAATCGGTTCGATCACGGCGGGGGAAAGCAGATACATCTCATCCGGCAGGCCGGCAAGACGCTTGAGCACGTTTATAAGCAACGCGCTGGAGGCGCCCAGCAGCGCGCTGGTTTTGCCGGTGATGATGGAGCCGTCCGCCAGCTCCATGGCGCAGGCGGGGTCGCCGGTTGCTTCCGCCTTTGCAAGGGCGGCCTGCACCACCCTGCGGTCGTTTACCGAAATGCCCAGCTGGTTCATAAGCAGCTCGATGCGGTTTACCACCGCCTGTTCGCCCAGGCCAAGCTTTACGGCGCAGGCGGCCTCGTAATAGCGGCGGATGATCTCTTCGTTGGCGGCGGCGCGCACGACGGCGTCGTCCACAATGCAGAAGCCCGCCATATTTACGCCCATATCGGTAGGGGAACGGTACACGGGTTTGCCCGCGATCTCGGTGAGCATGGCGTTCAGCACAGGGAAGATCTCCACGTCGCGGTTATAGTTTACCGTGGTTTCGCCGTAGGCCTCCAGATGGAAGGGGTCGATCATGTTTACGTCGTTGAGATCCGCCGTGGCGGCTTCGTAGGCCACGTTTACCGGATGCTTCAGAGGCAGGTTCCAGATCGGGAAGGTTTCAAACTTTGCGTAACCGGCGCGGTTGCCCCGCTTATATTCGTGATAGAGCTGCGACAGGCAGGTGGCCATTTTGCCGCTGCCGGGGCCCGGCGCGGTGACCACTACAAGGCTGCGCTCGGTTTCGATAAAATCGTTTTTGCCGTAGCCGTCGTCCGATACGATCAGAGAAAGGTTGGTGGGGTACTCGGGAATGATATAGTGGCGGTAAACCTTCATGCCAAGGCTTTCAAGCCGTTTCTGGAACTGCACCGCTGCGTGCTGCTCCGCAAAATGGGTGATGCACACGCTGCCCACGTACAGGCCGAAATCACGGAACGCGTCGATCAGGCGAAGGCAATCCACGTCGTAGGTGATGCCAAGATCCCCCCGGCGCTTGTTCTTTTCGATATCGTTTGCGGAAATCACGATCACGATCTCGGCGTCGTTGCGCAGCTCGTGCAGCATGCGGATCTTGCTGTCGGGGTGAAAACCGGGCAATACGCGCGAGGCGTGATAATCGTCGAACAGCTTGCCGCCGAATTCCAGATACAGCTTTCCGCCGAACTTCGCGATGCGGTCCTTTATGTTTTTTGATTGCATTTCCAGATATTTATCGTTGTCAAATCCCGGCCTTCCCATGATTTTTACCGTCCGTTTCTAAAATTCTTTTCAAAAAATCATTATAATATTTTTTTCTGCTTTTGTCTATATCAAATTAAAAATATCTTAAAGGATTCTTAAGCCTGTTTCCCTTGTTTTTTGATTTCGCTGCTGATACAATATAGTTCAGAAACTGACAGACCCCGGAGGAATCATATGAAACACCTGATTATATATATATTATTGTGTCTTGCGGGCGCGGGCTTTTTGCTGTTCTTTCTGCCCGTGCCGGTTTACGGCGTGTTCAATATCGGCAATATCACCGGCATGCTTGTTTTTGCGGCGCTGTTCTGCGGCGTATTGTTCCGTGCAAAGCTCTGGCTGTGCCTGCAGGCGGCGTGGCGGCCCGCGTTCGGAAAGGCGATCCTTTGCGCCGCGGCAGCCGGGATCCTTGCCGCCGCCGTACTGTTCACCGTAACGGGCGCGCGCGTTATTCATGCCATAGGCAACGCCCCGCCGCAGGATGCGGAGCTCACCGTGGTTGTGCTTGGGTGCCGCGTATACCCCTCCGGTCCCAGCCGGATGCTCCGGTCCCGCATCAATACCGCCTACGATTATCTGATCGCCCATCCCGACGCCGTATGCATCCTCTCCGGCGCGCAGGGGGAGGACGAACCTGAAAGCGAAGCGCAGGCCATGTTCGACGCGCTCACCGAAGAAGGGATCGACCCAAAACGGCTGCTTCTTGAGGATGAGAGCCGCTCCACCCTTGAAAATATCGCCTTTTCGATGCGGATCATAAAAGAAAAGGGCCTCCCCGAAGGGATCGCCCTTGTTACAAGCGAATATCATCAGTACCGCGCCGGCCTGTTGGCGGCGAACGCCGGATGCGAAACCTGCTTTGCGCTCAGCGCGCCCTCGCAGAAGCTGCTGCTGCCCACCTATTTTGTAAGGGAGCTGTTCGGCGTTATCTACGCAAGACTGGGCGGTACGGCAACGTACAGGGTACTGTAACGGCCAAATCAGGCATAAACGGAGGTAATGCCGAAGTATTCCTCAAGGCACAAGCCGGAGTCATACACCAGCGGCGCCAGCGCTTTACCCACAAAGCGGATGTGCCAGGGCTCGTCGGCGTAACCGGTAAGATC
>CAMVBR010000454.1 GCA_947165755.1 uncultured Clostridia bacterium | reverse complement strand
AAATAGTGTATATTTTAATAAATATCCCGGAGGTGTTTTATGTCTGCGCCTAACGTTTTTCTTGTGATCGCCGCGCTGGCGCCCGCCGTTGCGCTGTGTATTTACGTTTATAAAAAAGACCGGGTGGAAAAGGAACCCCTCGGGCTGCTTATGAGGCTGCTGGCTGCGGGCGCGCTGTGTATTTTTCCCGCGCTGCTGATCGAAACGGCGCTCACCGGAATCAACGACCGGTTTTTTTCGGGGGCGATGTATGGATCCGGCGGTACGGTGTATATGGATACCGTGCCTTACCACGCGTATCTCATTATGGAAAACTTCGTTTGCGTAGCGCTGGTGGAGGAGGGCCTCAAATGGATCGCTGTACATATCCTCACCGCAAAAAACAGGCATTTCAACAGCCTGTTTGACGGCATCATCTACTGCGTGTTCGTTTCACTGGGCTTTGCCGCAGCCGAAAACGTGAGCTACGTGTTCCAATACGGCTTTTCCACCGCCGTGGTGCGCGCCTTTACCGCGGTGCCGGGCCACACCTGCTTTGCCGTGATCATGGGCTATTATTACAGTATGTGGCACGTGCAGAGCCAGGCGCAGGGCATAGAAACGGATATGCGCCTGCGGGGCATGATCGCCCGCGGGCCCTCCGCCTTCAATACCCGCACGCCGAACGTGCTCAGCCTTGTGTTCCCGGTGCTGGTGCACGGGTTTTACGATTACTGCTGCTCGCTGAGCTCGGCTTTTTCCACCGTGCTGTTCTACGCTATGCTCATCGCGCTGTACGTGTTCTGCTTTGTGCGTGTGAAGAAGGTGTCGCAGGACGATACCTTCAGCGGCAAGCTGGCCATGGGTATGGTATTCCGCAAATACCCCGTGGTTGCCTCGCAGCTTGGCATAGAGCAGACGCCGGAGTACGCGGCGGACGCCTTTACCGGAGAAAACCGGCAGCCGCCCATGGGGCCCGCGGCAAGACCGACCGAACCGCAGCCAACCTACGGCGCACAAAGCAATCCCACCCGCCCCGTGAACCCCTATTCCAATGCCTATTCCGGCCGCTCCAACCCGTATTCGGGTGGGGAAGGGAATAAGTAATATTGGAATTTATCGCTCGATGCGATAAATTCCAATAGTGAAGTACGCCTTACGGCGAGTGAAGTGTTCGCTTACGCGAACGTGAAGTATTTTGCTTCGCAAAAAATGAAGTGTTCCGCCTGCGGCGAAACGAAAAGGAAAACGCTGCGCGTTTTGATTTGTATAATGCCTGCACCGGTCTTTGAACTTATCTTGCAACTTGCAGCTTCGTGCCAACGGCTCGATAAACTGAAATTTAAGCCTATGTCAAATCCATTTTCCGATCTTTCCACCGCCATCTCCCTGCTCCCCGCGTGGTACCGGGCCAACGCCCGGGCGCTGCCGTGGCGGGCAGATACCGAGCCATACCACGTATGGCTCAGCGAGATCATGCTCCAGCAAACCCGCGTGGAGGCGGTGATCGGCTATTACAACCGCTTTTTGGCCGCCCTGCCTACGGTGCGCGAGCTGGCCGCCGTAAACGAGGAAGCGCTTTTGAAGCTGTGGGAGGGGCTGGGGTATTACTCCCGCGCCCGCAACCTGAAAAAGGCCGCCGAGGTGATCGTAAACGAACTGGGCGGCGCGTTCCCCGCAACCTACGAAGAGATCCTCTCCCTGCCCGGGGTGGGGCCCTATACGGCGGGGGCCATAGCCTCCATCTGCTTCGAGCAGCCCGCGCCCGCGGTGGACGGCAACGTGCTGCGGGTATTTGCCCGCCTGACCCGGTTCGGCGAAAGCATCGATACGGACGCCGCCAAAAAGCAGGTGCGGGAAGCCCTTTTGCCCTTTTATACGCCCGGGCAGTGCGGCGCGCTCACCCAAGGCCTGATGGAGCTGGGCGCCACGGTATGCATCCCCAACGGCGCGCCGAAATGCGGCCTTTGCCCCGTAAGCGCATACTGCGCCGCGTATCAGCAGGGCGACCAGGACCGGTTCCCGGTACGGGGCGAAAAGAAACGGCGGAAAACCGTGCACAAAACCGTGCTGCTGCTGCGGTGCGGCGACCGTTACGCCATAAAAAAACGCCCCGCAAGGGGGCTCCTTGCGGGGTTGTGGGAATTTCCGAATGCCGATCTGCCCGCCGGCGAGGTCCCGACGCCGGAAACCGCGGCAGCCCTTGCTTCGGATTGGGGCGCAAGGCCGCTGCGGCTGATCGCCCGGTCGGCCTATACGCATATTTTTACCCACGTGGAATGGCACATGCAGGCGTTTTTTATGGAGTGCGGCGATCAGCCCGGCTGCTTTACGTGGGCCACCGCCGAAGAATTGGCGCGCGATTACGCGCTGCCCTCGGCCTTCCGTCCGTTTGCCGCGCTGCTTCAGTACGGCGACGAGGGGCCGGAGGGTTCCCCTTCGGGCTGCTCCGGGAACGCATCGGATTCATAGACGTTGTAGCCCTTTTTCGGCGGCTCGCTGCGGAATACGCTGCCCGCGTCGGCGTTCGGCCCCTGCACGGGCACGGTCACTTTTTTAGCTTTCTTTTTAGCCATACTTCATCCCTCTGTAAATCAAAATCCGGCAGCACCGCTGCCGGATTTATTGTTGGCTGAAATGGGGAAAATATAC
>CAMVBR010000453.1 GCA_947165755.1 uncultured Clostridia bacterium | reverse complement strand
ATGCCACGGCGGAGAACTGCTACAACGCGCTGCTGGAAGAATACGACCTTACCGACGCCCCCGCGGAGGACGCGATGAAGATCGTATCGGTAAGATACAATATGACCCGCCGCGGCTTCAACGCATCCACACCTTACACCTTCGCCACCGGAGTTTCCATTCAGACGGTGGCCTATATCAAGGAAAACAGTAATTTCTTTCTCGGCGCCGACGCTCAGGTGACCAGCGAGCGCAAATATATCGGCGACGGTCGGCTTGCTTCGCATATACTGGGCATCGTTGGCGCCATCAGCGCCGAAGAATACGATGAACAGAAGGCCCTGACCGACGCCGCGCTGGAAGAAGCCGCGAACGACCCCGAAAAGCAGGCCGAGATCCGCAGCGCAGCTTACTCCCTTTCCGATCAGATCGGCAAAAACGGCATTGAACAGGCCATGGAAAAGTATCTGAAGGGCACCAACGGCATTAAAACGCTTACCGTATCCAACAACGGCCGGATCGAGGAAGACTATACGGTGCTGCCCCATACCGGCGGCACGGCCATATTGACGCTGGATATCCCCATGCAGCAGATCGCGGAGACATCCCTTGCCCGCCGGATCTCGGCTGTGACGGATTACGAAGCCATTGCGGGCGGTATGACGCCGGCCGGCGCCGTTGTGGTGGAGGACGTGCGCACGGGGGCGATCCTTGCGAGCGCCTCTTACCCTGATTTTTCACTGTCCACTTACTATGACGATTATGCGGACCTTGCAGACGATCCCGGCAAGCCGCTGTGGAACCGCGCGTTTCAGAACGGCTATTCTCCCGGTTCCACAATGAAACCCGCCACCGCCATCGCCGGGCTGGAAGAGGGCGTGATCGCCCCCGACAGCACCGTGTTCTGCCAGGGCGTTTACGAATATATCGACCAGACCTTTGTCTGCTTCAACAAGAACGCCCACGGTTACGTAAACGTAAAAGACGCCCTTGCCTACAGCTGCAATATTTTCTTTTTTGACGTGGCGCAGAAGGTAGGCATACAGAAGCTGAACAGCTACGCCGCCCTGCTGGGATTGGGCCAGAAGACCGGCGTTGAGATCAGCGAAGCCACCGGCCTTGTTGCCGGTTACGACGAACGCGAGGCCCAGGGGCTGGGCTGGCGCCCCGGCGAGACGCTGCTTGCCGCCATAGGCCAGTCGGATAACTCCTTCTCTGCCCTGCAGCTCACAAATTACTGCGCAACCATCGCCAACGGCGGCACACGCTATGTTCCCTACCTTGTAAGCAAGGTGCTGTCTGCGGATTATTCCAAGGTCTACTATGAGCGGAATCCGCAGATCGCCATACAGACAAATATCAAAGACAGCACGATAAAGGCTGTGCAGGAGGGCATGTATCTCGTTGCGAACGAAACCTCCTGCCGCGAGCAGCTCGGCAATCTGCAGTACAAAGTGGCGTGCAAAACCGGTACCGCCGAAAAGACACGCATTGTAAACGACACCGTATACGAAGGCACCGACGGTTTTCTGATCGCCTTCGGCCCATATGAAGATCCCGAGATCGCAATTACGGTGGTGATAGAGAACGCCGGTTCGGGCGCCTCCACCGCGCAGGTAGCGGCTGATATCTTTACTTATTATTTTGAAACGCTGAACTCTGTGCAGAACGTACAACCGGAAAACCGGCTGCTGTACTGAGCGGCGGGCAACTCCGCCTTTAACGCATGAAGGAGGGCCACATTATAACATGGCAAAAAGAATCGTAGTCGCCTCCGGCAAAGGAGGCGTAGGAAAATCCACCACCGCTGCGCTGCTGGGCATGAGCCTTGCCGAGGACGGCAAGAAGACCCTTTTGATCGATTGCGACGCAGGCCTCGGCGCGCTGGATCTGCTGCTCACCCCATCGGCGGACACCGCTTACAACTGGCTGGACGCCGCGCTTGACGAATGCGCTTTTTCCGACGCGATTTCGGAAATCGGGCCGCAGCTCTTCCTGCTGCGGGCGCCCGCTGCGCGCCCCGAAGACTTGCCGGAAGACTGCCTTTGCAGGCTGGTAGACAAGATTGCCGACGAATACGACTATATTTTTACGGACGCCCCCGCCGGCCTGGGCGAAGGGCTGAAGCGGGCGGCGCTGGGCGCGGATACCGCGCTGATCGTTGCCACGCCGGATGAGGTCAGCGTAAAGGGCGCGGGCAAAACCGATGAGATCCTGCGCGGTTTCGGCGTTTCGGAAACGCGGCTGATCGTTAACAGATACAATGCGAAGGCGGCAAAAAAAGGAAAACAGCTGGCCATCGACAACGCCATCGATAAAACATACGTGCAGCTGATCGGCGTGGTTCCGGAGGACCCGGCGATCACCGCATGCTCCGTTACCCACGCCCTGCCGAAACGCACGAAGGGCCGCAGGGCTTTTGCGCGCATCGCAAAGCGCATACAGGGGGAAAATATACAGCTTACGCTCTCTTTGTTGAAATAAGTTAAATTAAGGATTGATAATTATTAATTCTTGTGTTAAAATAGCACAATACAGATCATCTTTTTGATTCTGTTATAAATAGGAAGGGGACTGAAACGATAATGAATATCGCTTTAATCGCACACGACTCCAAAAAGGAATTGATGACGCAGTTCTGCATCGCTTACTGCGGCA
>CAMVBR010000452.1 GCA_947165755.1 uncultured Clostridia bacterium | reverse complement strand
TTTCGCACCGTTCGGCTTGACTTTTGCCGGGATTCGCGCAACAATAGTCATAAGAGATTTCATGAAAGGAGCGACCGCCATGAGGATTGCGTTATGCGATGATGAGCCTAACGAGACCGAACAGCTTTCCCGGCTGATTCACGAGTACGCCGTACAGCGGGACTGTGATATAACATGCGAAGGCTTCGTAAGTGGAGCCGCTTTGCTGAGGCAGGAGCGGTTCGACCTGTATTTTCTTGATTTCCGGATGGATGAAATGGACGGGATAGCGGTGGCGAAGGCGTTGAAGGAAAAATTCGGAAACGCCGTCACGATCTGTTATCTGACCAGCTATGACGCTGCTGCGGCCGAGATCATCAATCAGGGCGTCCATGCCGACGGCTTTTTGAAGAAGCCCGCGGAAAAGCAAGCGTTGGAACAGAAGCTCGACCAGTTTTACCATACCTCCTATTTTGACCGCTTTGAGCTGCGCAAGGGCAAAAGCTTCCGAACGCTCTACGCGCAGGATATCCTTTACGTAGAGGCCGCCGATAAGCAGGTGCTGATCCACACGTGGGACGACGCCGAGCGTTACAATTACGCCATCGGCGAGATAGAAAAAATGCTGCCCGACAAACTGTTTTTCCGGATTCAGCGTTCCTTTATTATCAACTTTCAGTATATTTATTCCTATAACGCAAAGAGCGTAACGATGCGCAACGGAGACGTACTGTCGCTGAAAGAAAAGGATTTTCCAAAGGCCTACAGAGAATATATGTTTTTACTCAACCGTTGAGTTTGTTCGGGAAAGGAGAGATTTGCCATGCTTGCCGCCGCCGAAGCGCTGCAGCGTAGCATGCCTTTATGGTCGCTGCTTTCGATCATCAATACGCTGCTCGTGATCGCGGGTTGCGCCATGTTCACGGCTGTGCTTTTTCGCCTTCCGGTCCGCAGGACACCTCTGCCCTGGATCGCGTGCGGCGCGCTGGCGCTTGTCTGTGGTGCACTGGACCCCGTGCTGCTGCAGACCGGCTCCGAGGGCGTCACACTGCTCTGGTCCGCCGTCGATCTGCTGCTCCCGTTTCTTTCCATGGCGCTGCTGTTCCGCGGGAAGGGGCTCTGGAAATCCATGCTCACGGCAGCCGGCTACAGCTTTGTTGAGGATCTGAGCTTTCTGATCCTGCTGATACGATACAGTTTCAATTACGAATCCCGCAACGATGCGTTGGAACTTTTGGTCGCCACACCGGTCAATATCCTTTTTTTCGGCGCGGCGCTCTTCCTGTTCACACGGAGCTTGAAAAAGCGAAACGCCATGCTCGATCTCACGAAAACCGGCGTAGCGCTGTATCTGCTGGTCGTGCTGACCACCGCCGTTTTCTTTACTACCCTGCTCGTGATCGGTCCGACGATCTCCGAAACGAAGCGAATGGAATTTTTGCTGCTTCTGCTCAACATTCCTCTGATCAGCGCGACTGTTACCTTTGCGCTGATCCGGTATTTTCGCATGAAAAACGAATCAGATAATTATAAACGTCAGCTGCAGATGCAGATCGCGCAATTTGAGCGGATGGAGAAAATCATGGAGGACGTGCGGATCTTCCGGCACGATTTCCCGAAGAAGATGCGCCCGATCGTAGCGTTTCTGGACGCGGACCGCCCGGATGAGGCGAAGATGATCGCGGAGCAGTTCAGCGATTTTGCCGTGCGGGTGGGAGACCGGTTCCACACGGGCAATTACCGTCTGGATACGGTGCTGTCCTTTGAACAGCAGCTGGCCGAAAAGGACGGCATCACCATCGACGTTTCGTTCGACGCGGCGTTTCCCGCCGACGGGATCGACCCGGACGATATTTATACGATTTTCCCCAATGCGCTGGATAATGCGATCGAAGCATGCCGGAATCTGCCGGAAAACCGTCGCGTGGTCACGTTCCGCTCCCGGATGGACGTGCAAACCGTGTTCGTCACGATCCGCAATCCCGTTGTCGGTGAGATCAAAACAAAAAACGGCGTTCCACAGACGAGCAAAGCGGATAAGACCGCACATGGATACGGCTTCCGCAGCATCAAAAAGGCTGCGGCGAAGTACGGCGAGGACAACGTTTCGTTCCGGATCGAAGACGATATTTTTGAGCTGCGGTTGTTCCTGAACTATCAAACGCCGTCAGGAAATGAAAGCTGAAGATCATTTCTACTCCCCTGAAACAGCTTTTCGCGCCGAAACGGTTTACAATCTGTTGTAAGAATATTACATTAAACAGGAATGATTCTATGAAAAGGAGCTGTATGTATGAACAAGAAACTGAAATCTGCTCTTGGCGTGTTTCTTACGCTTCTGCTGATCGCGCTGCCGCTGTGCGCCGTTCCCGCGTTCGCGGAGGGCGCCGGCGTAAAAGCCGACGGCGGCTGCGGCGGCGGTCTTACCTGGACGCTGACCTATGACGGCGTTCTGACCATCTCGGGCAGCGGAGACATGAAGGATTACTACAAATCCAACGTTTCGCTTCTCGGGAAGGAACGCGCGCCGTGGTATGACTACCGGTCGGAGATCGGCGCGATCGTGATCGAAACCGGCGTGAGCAGCGTGGGCGAATACGCGTTTTACGGTTTTTCAAGGCCGGTCACTGTTCAGCTTCCGCAGAGTATGGAGCTTGTGGGCGAATA
>CAMVBR010000451.1 GCA_947165755.1 uncultured Clostridia bacterium | reverse complement strand
CTACATCAGTCAGGAGACCGGCAAGCTCACCGGCAAGCTGGAGGAGGGCCGCTCCCTGGGCGCCAGCATGCGTGAGGCCGCCGTCATGCCCGATATCCTCGTGGATATGGTCGCCGTGGGCGAGGAGACCGGCGAGCTGGAGCGCACCCTCGACACCGTCGCCGGGTATTACGACACCGAGCAGCTTCTGGCGCGCATCATCTATATGGAGATCGGCGACGAATCCCCTTACGAAGCCCAGAAGGCGCAGGGCATTGCGGTGCTCTCACTTCTGAAATACTTCAATTTCAACGTGCGTAATTATTATCAGGTAGGTTTGCCTTCTTACACGGGTTATTCCAATCTGCCCTCCATTGTAAAAAAGGCGGCGGCGGAAGTGATGGGCAAATATCTCGCGATGGAAAACGACGGCAGCAACGAAGCGATCCAGGCGGCGTACTTCGATATGTCCGCGGGCAGGACCCTGAGCGCCAAGGAGGGCTGGTTCTGGGGCGAATATCCGGTTTCGGTCCCCTCCCCCTTTGAGATGAACAACCGCAATTTCATAACCACCTATACCTGCTCCTCCGCAACAATGCGGGAGTATATTATGGATTGGGATTCCAGCGTGGTTCTCTCTTCCGACCCGGCCGATTGGCTTGAGATCCTCTCCCACGACGGCTGTATCGATGAAAACCGGGGCTACGTGACCTCGATCCGCATCGGCAACAAGGTACTCAACGGCATCTCACAGTTCAATTATAAGGTGCTGGATCTGAAAACGGCGGCGTTTACCATTGTATATACGCCGTAAGGGAGCCAAACTATGGATAAACAGAGAATTGAAGCGGCGGTACGCGAAATACTGATCGCCATCGGCGAAGACCCGGAACGGGAAGGGTTGGTTGAAACCCCGAAGCGGGTGGCGAATATGTACGCCGAGATCTTTTCCGGCCTGGAGAAGGACCCGAAGTCTTTTATCAAGCTGTTTAACGAAGAAAACAACGACGAGATGGTTGTAGTGCGGGATATACCGCTGTATTCCATGTGCGAACACCATCTGCTGCCCTTTGTGGGCAAGGCGCATATCGTGTATATCCCCGCCGGGGGACAGGTGATCGGCCTTTCAAAACTGGCGCGCATTGTGGATAACTTCGCCCGGCGGCCCCAGCTGCAGGAGCGGCTCACCGCCCAGATCGCCGATTTTTTGTGCGATAACCTGTCGCCCAAAGGCGTGGCCGTGATCGTAGAGGCGGAACACCTGTGCATGACCATGCGCGGCGCCCGCGCCGCCGGCGCGCTGACCCGCACCTCCGCCATGCGGGGCGTGATCCGCTCCGACGCCCGCACCCGCGCCGAAGCGCTGGCGCTGATCAGCGACAAATAAATACCCCGTTAAATGAAAAAACACCGGCGACGGTGTTTTTTTTCTTACTTGGTCCATTCCTTCCACTTTTCCGGCTGACAGCCCACGGCGGCCTGTTTGCCATTTCGCACGATGGGCTGTTTGAGGACGTGCTGGTTTTCGAGGATCTTTTCAAATTTTTGTTCCGGCACAAGAAAGCCGATCAGGGTGAGCAGATCACGGTCTTTGCAGGCGGGATCCGGCAGCGCGTCGATACCGCCGCAGGCCTGCGCCACGCTTTGCAGCTCCCCTTTGCTGAGGCCCTTTTCGTTCAGGTCCACAAACTGATATTTTACGCCCCGCTCTTTGAAAAAGCGCTCCGCCTTGCGGGTATCCGCATTCTTTTTGGTACCGAAGATCTGTATCATTGCGCACCCTCTTTTTCAGCCGTAGATTTTTGCATCGCCGGTATCCATATCGCCCGCTTCGATGTAACGTATCACCTCGTCGGGGTCGTCGGTACACTCATAAAGGGAGTGAACAACGGTACTGATAAAGCCCTTCTCGTCCCCTTCTTCGATCAGACGCACAAGGTTATCGTAAAACCCGTTGATATTATAGAGCACAATGGGCTTTCCGTGGCGGCCCAGCGATTTGAGCGTAAGCACCTCAAAAAACTCCTCATAAGTACCGATACCGCCGGGCACAACGATAAAGGCGTCGGAATTGTCTTCCATATATTTCTTACGGTCCCGCATGGAATCCGTAAAAACAAATTCATCGCACTGCCCGTAGAGCACGCCGGGCTGATCGAAAAACCGGGGCGCAACGCCGATGATATGGCCGCCGCCGTCCGTAAAGCCACGGGCGGAAGCCCCCATCAGGCCGTTCATGCCGCCGCCGAACATCAGGGAATGGCCCCGTCCGGCAAGGGTACAGGCAAGCTGATATACACCGTCCACATATACGTGATCGATATCGTTGGACGCAGCGCCGAATATACAAATACGCATGATACTCTCTCCTTTTATGAATTCAAAAAGATGCGTCTGTCCAGATTCCGGTAGCGGATGGCTTCGGAGATATGCGCCGGCAAAATCTGCGGGGCGCCCTCCATATCCGCTATGGTGCGGGACAGCTTCAATATTTTGTTGTACGCCCGGGCGGAAAGGCCCAGCTTTTCAAATACGCCGGCAAGCAGCCGTTTGCCGTCTTCGGTCAGCGCGCAGAATTCTTCGATCTGGCGCTCGGTCATTTTTGCGTTACAGGTAACGCCGGAACCGGCGAAGCGGGCCTGCTGGATCTTTCTTACCGCGTCCACACG
>CAMVBR010000450.1 GCA_947165755.1 uncultured Clostridia bacterium | reverse complement strand
CTGGATTATATCCACAGCCTCGGTATTGACGTGACCAGCGAATACACCTACCGGGAGGCCCACTTCCGCAACGAATCTCTCACCCATCCGAACCGGGAGATGTACGCGCAGGCCGGGGAGGATATGACCGAAGTGCCGTGGGAGAGCGTGCCCATGCGCACGCTGGGCAGGATCCCCGCCACGTGGTGGACCAGCCAGGTGAGCCTGAGGGAGTGTATGGAGATCCCGCCGCAGATCTACAGCGGCCACCTGACCGATCCCGCGCTGCTGCGGGTGTTTTACGGGGCGATGCACGGCGAGGATATCTGGATGGCCCATGGCGCCGCGCCGGAAAACTGGGCGGCGGAGTTCATGCGTCAGTTCTGCACCATGCAGCTGCCCTATTTCTACCTGAACCGCCTGCAGCGGCAGAAGGCGGAATCGGCGGAGGGCGAATATACCGTATATTTTTCAAACGGCGTTGTGAGCAGCGGCAAAGAGGGCCGCATCACGAAAAACGGCGCGGTCCTGAAAAACGGCGGAGACGTGCTTCTGCCGCTGGATGAAACCGGCAGCGTATTCATCGCCTATTCCGAAAACGGAAAAGACGGCCTCTGGGATATCCCGGACGCCGCCTTCGACCGCGCGGAGATATTTGAGATCACCGCCGAGGGCAATATCCCCCGCGGCACAGCCGAAATCGCCGACGGCCGCGTCCGCCTGCGCGTGGAACCCGGCACGGCAGTGGGGGTGAAGGGTAAATTATAATTTGTAGGGCTCGAAGCCCTACAAATTATAGTGAAGAGGTAAGAGTGAATAGTGAATAGTGAATAGTGAAGGAAGGGCTCCGCCCTTACCCATTATATTAAAATGCCGGCCGCAGGCCCCTTTCTTCTTCACTATTCACTCTTACTTCTTACCTCAATTGCAGTTTATCGCGGAGCGATAAACTGCAATTTCCCCCACAACCAACAGAGCCCGTTCCCTTTCGGAAGCGGGCTCTGAATTTTTGGTTCGCTTATTCCGCCGGTTTTTCGTCCGCGGGAAAGCGCAGGAAGAAGGTGATCACGCTGGCGATCACCATGGCGGCGAAGGGGAATACACACAGCAGAATGCGGGCGGCAAAGCCCGGGTTGGGGCCGGGGTTATCGCCGTTTTCAAAGCCGAATACGGCGGATGCCACGTAAAAGGCGAGGGAGGTGTAAAGGCCGTTCAGCCGGTTCATCACGCCGCCCAGCGAATTGATGATGCCCTCGCGCCGGACGCCGTATCTGCGGTAATCGTCGTCCACGATCTTTGCGCCGATGCAGTCCATGGTGGTAAGGCAGGCGGCGATGCCGACGCCCATTACGGTGGCCACGGCAATGGCAAAGGGCAGGGTATTTGCGAAATACAGCGGCACAAAGCCCACCGCCATCACAATAAAGCCGATACGCCATACCGTCATCACCGGCAGCTTCTTTGCGATCTGCGACCACATCAGTATGCCCAGCACCGCTACCCCCAGCACGATGCCCAGCATCAGCGTGGTGGTGGAGCCGCCGAGGTTCAGCGTGTATTTCACATAGAAGGGCAGCGCCTGCGAGATCAGCGCGAAGGCGGCGGAATAAAAGGCCCCGGCAAAGCCGAAGATCCAGAAGCGGGGGTTTTTCAGCAGCGCAAGAACGCTGTCGAAGAGCCGCGGCATGGGCTCGTCCACATAATCCATCGGCTCATGGCAGCCCAAAAAGCAGTACATCATCACCGCCAGCGCCAAAACGCCGTAGATCACGCCGGTGAGCCGGTAGCCGATCTTTTCGGTGATCATCGGGGTGAGGGCGATGCTGATGGCCATGGCGAACAGCTGGCAGATCTGCCGTATGCCGTTCACCTTCGCCCGGTCCGTATCCTTGCGGAACAGATCCGGGAACAGCGCGCCGTAGTTGGCGTTCACCAGCGAATCCAGCGTGCCGGTGAGGATATACATCAGCAGCATATAGATGAACAGCATACCGGGTTCGCTCTGTACAAAGGCGGGTACATTATAAAACAGGATAAAGAACAGCACCAGCAGCGGCGTGCCGATCAGCAGCCACGGGCGGCGGCGCCCCCATTTGGTGCGGGTGCGGTCCGATAAAAAGCCGTAAACCGGGTTGTCGATGGCGTCCACAAAGGTGTAAATGAACAGCACCAGCGAATACTTCTTCATGTCCAGCCCCAGCATATCCACGTAATAGATGGCGGCAAAGGATTTGAACATGTTGATGGGGATGGATGTGCCGAACATTGCGAAGCCGTAGCGGGCGGGGGCTGTTCTTTTTACAAGCGGGGATCGGGTATCCATGTTACGCTTCCTCCTTGAAATAAACGGGATTTGATATGGCCAGAAGCCTGCCCGGCAGCAGGGCGGCTTCGATCTTCGCGTAAACGAACCGGGCGTCTTTTGCGATGAACCTTGCTTCGCCCCCGGCGGCGGAAAGGGCGGTTTCACCTTTGTCCGTAACAAAGGTCACCCGCTTTGCGTCCGTTTTTACGGTGACGGGGATCTCGGGGCTGTAAACCGTTTCGTCACCCATAAACGCTTTGCCGTAACCCAGCTCCAGCACAGGGCCCTTGGCGCTGTCGGTAACGTAAGCGTGCCCCGCCCGGATGGCGGCGAGCAGGTCTTCTGCGGCGGGGGAATCGGCGAATACCG
>CAMVBR010000449.1 GCA_947165755.1 uncultured Clostridia bacterium | reverse complement strand
ACAAAGGAGCTTTCTTTATGTATACGTCTGATAACGGCAAGATCTGGCTGGCCACGGGCAGCGAGCGCGTTTATCTGGAGCCCGCCATGGCGAACCGCCACGGGCTCATCGCCGGGGCCACAGGTACAGGTAAAACCGTCACCCTGAAGGTGGTGGCGGAATCCTTCAGCGAGATGGGCGTGCCCGTGTTCATCGCCGATATCAAGGGCGACGTTTCGGGTATGTGCATGCCCGGCAGCGAAAACAAGCACATCCGCCGCTCCATCGATACCATGGGCATCGAAAACTTCAACTACACCTCCTTCCCCGTGCGGTTTTTCGACGTGTACGGCAGGCTGGGCCACCCGGTGCGCACCACCATCAGCGATATGGGGCCGGAACTGCTCGCGCGGCTTTTGAACCTGAACGATACCCAAACCGGCGTGCTGCGCATCGTGTTCCGCATTGCGGACGATAAGGGCCTGCTGCTCATCGACCTGAAGGATCTGCGCTCCATGCTGCAGTTCGCTGCCGATAACGCCGCCGAATACAAGATCCAATACGGCAATATCTCCGCCCAGAGCGTTGGCGCCATCCAGCGTGCGCTGCTCAGCCTTGAGGATGAGGGCGGCAATATCTTCTTCGGCGAGCCCGCCCTCGATATCAAGGATTGGTTCGATTGGGGCGACGACGACCGCGGCATGATGAACATTCTGGAGTGCAACGAGCTCTTCCAGCACCCGTTGCTCTACGGCACCTTCCTGTTGTGGATGCTCACCGAGCTCTACGAGCTTTTGCCCGAGGCCGGCGACCTCGATAAGCCCAAGATCGCCTTCTTCTTCGACGAGGCGCATCTGCTGTTCAAGGACGCCCCCAAGGCCCTGCTCGAAAAGGTGGAGCAGGTGGTGCGGCTCATCCGCTCCAAGGGCGTTTCGGTGTGGTTCATCACCCAGAACCCCATGGATATCCCCGAATCGGTGCTGGCGCAAATCGGCAACCGAGTGCAGCACGCCCTGCGCGCCTACACGCCCAACGAGCAAAAGGCCATCCGCGCCGCAGCCCGTTCCTTCCGCGTGAACGAGGCCTTCGATACCGAAACCGTGCTGCAGGAGCTGGCCACCGGCGAGGCGCTGGTGAGCGTGCTCGATGAAAAGGGCGTGCCCGGCGTGGTGCAGCGCGCGAATATCCTGCCGCCCAAGAGCTCCATGAACGCCGTGGACGAGAACATGATCGCCACGGTGATCTCCATGAGCCCCCTGCGCGAGAAATACAGCGACGCCGTCGACCGCGAATCCGCCTACGAGATCTTAACGGCGGACGCCGCCGAAGCCGCCAAGCAGGCCGAGGAAGAGGCCAGGGCCAAAGAGGAAGAAAAGCAGCGCCTTGCCGAAGAAAAGGCCAAGGCCGCCGAGGAAAAGCGCAAGGCCGCCGAGGAAAAGAAGAAAGAGGCCGAGCGCAAGGCAAAGGAAAAAGAGAAAGAAAAGAATAAAAGGGCGCGCAAAAACTCCGCCGTGGGCAAGGCCGCGTCCGCAACCCTGAGCACCATCGGCAGGGAAGTGGGCCGTCAGCTCGTGCGCGGCTTGTTCGGCACGCTGAAAAAATAAACCCCCAATATCCCCTGACCGCACGTCAGGGGATATTAGCAGTCAGCAGTCAGCAGTCAGTGGTCAGAGACGCTGCGGCGGACCGGATCGTAATGAGATTTTTTATTCGGAAAGAGAGTTATTGTTTTGAAAAAGTTTACAGCATTGTTCCTGATTTTTGTTTTTGTTTTGTCCGCAGCCGGGTGCGCCTTCGGGCCGGCCGGTACGGATCCTTCCGGCAAAACGCCGGCGGCATCCGCTGACGATAAAACCGACGCGCCCGAAACCGAAGCCGAAACCGAACCGGCCGCCGAGATCGACCGCCGCGCCGAAGAGGTTTACCTTGCGCACCCCGAGCTTACCCCTGTGGATTACGGTTCTCCGGCGCTGCTGCCCATCTCGGAAGACGCCGGGCAGGCATACATTGACAACATCACGTTTTTGTGCGATTCCCCCTTCTACTGGCTCAAGCTCTACGGCCTGCTTTCGGACGGTTACGATACCACGCAGGTGTGGACCGGCCCCGAGGGCACCATGACGCTGGCCTACCTGCGCGGCTTTGGTATGCTTGACCCCATCGACGGCGTTGAGCGCACCATCCCCGAGGCAGTGAAGGCCCACAAGCCCCCGTTCATTCTGATCACCATCGGCATCAACGGCGTTTCGTTCATGGACGAGGATTATTTCAAAACCGAGTATCAGAACCTGATCGATGAGATCAGAACCAACAGCCCCGATACCGTGATCGTGCTGCAGTCCATTCTGCCCATCAGCCCCGCCTACCGCAACTGGGGCGATATCACCAACGTCACCATCACCCGCGCCAACCGCTGGATCTTGCAGCTTGCCGAGGAAAACGGGCTGAAGTACCTCGATTCCTTCTCCTGCCTTGTGGGCGAGGACGGCAACATCCGCGCCGACCTCGTGATGAAGGACGGCCTCCACGCCAACGAGGCGGGCCTGACCCTTGTGCTGGAGTATATCCGGACGCATGCGTATCTGCCGAATCGATAAACTGCAATTTGAAAACAACCAAGGAGTACCCATGATCAAAAACATCGTTTTCGACCTCGGGCGGGTGCTGGTGGAATTCGA
>CAMVBR010000448.1 GCA_947165755.1 uncultured Clostridia bacterium | reverse complement strand
TATGAAAAAATGGCTTTCCGTTCTGCTGGCGGTTCTGTTTTGCTTCGGCGGCTGCTTTGCAGCCGGGGCGGCGGACGACGCCTTCACCATCACCAACCCATACGCCGGCGTCAACTGGGATACGGTGCGGCAGTATAAAACCGCGCTGCACTCCCACACCAACGCCTCCGACGGCGATCAAACCCTGCGCCAGTCGCTCCAGCGCCATCTGGAGACCGGCTTCGATATCGTTGCCATCACCGACCACGGCGTGGTGGATTACACCTGGACCGAGGGGCCGGATTCAAACCTCATCAAATCTGTGCTGGGGCTTCTGGGCCGCAGCGAGGGGGCGTTGGATTACCTCGGCAGCGAGGGCGCGTTTGCAAACGGCGTTTCCTATACCGTGCGGCGCGTGGCCAACGGGGATGAGTTCCTGTATGCGGATAACGGCCGCATGATCCTCAAGGTGCCCTACGGCATCGAAAACAACGCGGTCTCGGTCAACGCCCACGTCAACAGCTGGTTCGTGGATTACCACGATAATTCCGTCACCACTTACGAGGACGCGGTCAGGGGCGTGGACGCCATGGGCGGCCTGTGCGTGATCAACCATCCGGGCGAGTATACCAAGGCCCGCTACGAGATCCGCACCGAAAACGCCTACAACGAGAAAAATCCCGCCTATGCCTACTATATCAACAAATACGCGGGCCTCATTGAAAACTACGACGCCTGCATCGGCATCGATATGAATTCCAAGGGCGATTCCCGCACCCGCTTCGACCGCAAGCTGTGGGATATCCTTCTCACCCGCTTTGCCGCCAACGGAAAAAACGTGCTGGCCATCTGCTCCAGCGACGCCCATCAGCTCGATAAGATCGATACCGGCTTCACGCTGCTGCTCATGCCCTCGCTCTCTTCCGCCGCCGCGCGAAGCGCCCTCAAAAACGGGCAGTTCTTCGGCGCGAGCCACTGCCTCGGCAATTACGACGAGCTTGTTTCCATCGGCGACGCGCTGCTCGATTTCTACGGCGCCGATAACGCGACCTATCAAAAGGTGAAGGCCGCTTCCGACGCCATGGCCGCCAAGATCGCGGGCGTCGAATCCGGCGAATACGCCGCGGACGACGACATCGGCATCACCTATTCCGTGCTGGATGACGACGGCTATACCACCGTGGATACGTTCCCCGCCGTCACCGCCGTCGCCGTGGACGACGCGGAGAACACCATCGCGGTCCATACGCAAAACGCCCTGCTGGTGCGCTATATCTCCAACGGCGAGGTGTTCGCGGTGCGCACGCCCGAAAACGCCGAGGTGGATCTGGACAGCTACGCCTCTCAGCTCGGCGATTACGTGCGGGTCGAGGTGTTCGGCGAGGGCGGCATGCTTTATACGCAGGCCTTTCTTCTGAACGCCGCCGAAAAAACCGGCGCCGGGTCGGTGGTAAAGGGCGCCTATTTCAACCTCGGTTTTTTGGACTTTCTGCTGGCGGTCCTGCGCAACTGGAAAGATATTATTGTGCGCTTCGCCTCAAATCTGCTCTGATTTGTGAGATATTAACGAAAAATCGTCGTTAAAAATATCACATTCGTTGACAAAGTAAAAAAACTATTGACAAAAATAATATTTTACATTATTATTTATTCTTGTAAAGTATAGGGGTGCGTATCTTGACCACAAACGATTCCGCCGCTGCCGCAGCCAATACCGACGCCGCTTTGACGCTGGCCGCCCGGCAGGGAGATAAAACAGCGTTGAATCTGCTGATCGGCAAATACCGTTCTTTTGCCCAAACGGTCGCGGCCGGGTACACCGGCGTTTCCCTCGAGAAGGATGATTTCATTCAAGAGGCAATGCTCGCGCTGCTTTCCGCCGTCTATACTTTTGCCCCCGATAAAAACGCGAGCTTCAAAACCTATGCGGGCGTGTGCATCCACAACCGGCTGCGCTCGGTGTGCAAGGCGCAGGCCGCGCAAAAGCACAGGCCGCTCAATTCCTACGTGCCGCTTGATGAGGTCGAGCTTCCCGGCGGCGCGGACCCGGAAGGGCAGCTGATCAGCGAGGAAGAGGCCAACGACCTGAACCGGTTTTTTGCGCAGGCGCTTTCGCCGCGCGAAAAAAAGGTGCTGCTGTGCAGGCTGAAGGGGCTATCTTATTCCGAAATTTCCGAAAGGCTTCAAATTACCGAAAAATCCATAGATAATGCGCTGCAAAGGGTAAGAACAAAGCTGAAAAGAAGATTGGATTCTTAGTTATCGGCAGTGAAAACTGTGTTGATAAATAACAGGCGAATTCCCCAAAATATTAACAGCGAGGTAACACCAAAATGTACGAAGACAAAACTCTGGTCTGCAAAGACTGCGGCAACGAATTCATCTTTACCGCCGGTGAGCAGGAGTTCTATGCCGAACGTGGTTATGAAAACGAGCCCAAACGCTGCAAGAGCTGCCGTCAGGCGCGCAAGCAGGCCGCCAAGAGCGAAAGAGAGTATTTTCCCATCATCTGCGCGCAGTGCGGCAAAGAAGACAAGGTTCCGTTTGAGCCCAGAGAAGGCGGCAAGCCCCCGCTTTGCAGCGAGTGCTTTGCAAAAGCGCAGGCCGCGCGCAACGCCCAGGACTAAGCAGGAAATTTCGGTTGTCCAATGCAATAACCGAACGCGGATGGCATTTTTT
>CAMVBR010000447.1 GCA_947165755.1 uncultured Clostridia bacterium | reverse complement strand
CATGGATCCGGCAAAAATAAAAACGCTCATGGCCGCGGACCACAGCGCGCCGTAACCGGCGTCCCGCAGCAGAATGCCGAAGCCGACGCCCAGAACGATATAGCCCGCCATCACCGGAACGGATCTGATAAAAGCTTGTTTTACGGTTTGCATTTTCATTGTTTCGATGCGCCCTTCCCTAATGTAACAAAAACCATCATATCACACATTTTCGGCGTCCGCAATCACGAATGATCGATATCAAAAGGATTCATAATTTATGAAGGCCAACAGATTTGACGCATCAAAAATCATCCGGGCCGCCGGTCGGTAACGACACGGCGGCCCGGGTTTTGTTGATGATTGCTATCCGTTCAGCAGCGAGCCCAGCCTTTGTACGCCCTCGGCGATTTTTTCCGCCGGCAGCGCCGAAAAATTGAGCCGCAGCGAGCTCTGTTTCACGCTCTGATCCACCATAAAGGCGTATCCAGGTACAAAAGCGACCTGCCGGGAGAGCGCGGCGCGGATGAATTCATTGGTATCGACGCCGTTATTCAGATCGCACCACAAAAACAGGCCGCCGTCCGGTACGGTATGGGTTACGCCGGCGGGAAAATACCTGTTGATCGCCTCAAGCATCACGCCGCATTTTCGGGCGTAGCAATCACGAAGCAGCCGGATATGGTCGTCAAGATCGTTGTTGCGAACGTAATTCACGATCATCATCTGCGGCAGCGCCGGGGTTTGCAGATCCGCCGTCTGCTTTGCCATGGAGAGCTGCTTTATGATGGACGCATCGGCGCAGACGTACCCGACCCGCAGACCCGGCGCGAGGATTTTGGAAAAGGAGCCGAAATACACAACCTGCCCACAGGTATCCATACTCTTGATCGGCGGGATGATCTCGCCGCAAAACCGCAGCTCGCAGTAAGGATCGTCTTCCGCGGCAAGCACACGGTGCTTTTTGATGATCTCATAAAACGCGGCCCGTTTTTCCGCGGGCATTGAGATACCGGTGGGGTTGTTCGAGGTGGAGATCGTATACACAAATCTGGTTTCGGGATGTGCCGTTAAAAGCCGGTCCAACGCTTCAAGGTCCATACCCTCCGCCGTCATCGGCACGCCGATCAGCTCCGCGCCGGCGCTGCGGAAGGCGTTCAGCGAACCGATAAAGGCGGGTTCCTCCACCAATACCGTATCGCCTTCGTTTACAAGGATCTTTGCGAACATTTCCAGCCCCTGCTGCGAGCCGGTGGTTATCAGCAGCTCGTTTTCGCCGCAGGTAATATGTTGCTTTTCTTTCAGCCGCTGCCGGATCAGCCCGATCAGCGGCGGATAGCCGTTGGTTTTACCATACTGCAGAGCGGCAACCGGGTCCGCGGCAAGCCGCCTGCCGCAGCGCCTGCGCAGGAAACAGAGCGGCATCCGGATTGCCGCACGCAAGAGAGATCACCGTAGGATCCACACCGTAAGAAAACATATCGTCCAGCGGCGCCGGATCGATCCGCTGCATTCTGTTGGATAGTTTCATAACGAGCCTCCGCTTCAATTGTAAATATAGTTCAAAATGCCGCCTTATATTCTACCTACCTTTTTGGTAGGTTTATTATACAACATTTTCTGCGCTTTTGTCAATAGTTTTCACCTGTATAAAACCAAAAGCATCCGGCTCAAAAACCATTGTTATTTACATAGTGACAACCCGTGCCCGTTGTGCTATACTGTTACGGAAAGAATCGGATGTTTTGCATACCGAATACAAAAGGCAGGATGAAAAATGTTTATTGAAACGCTGCTGCAATCTTTGACCGTAGACCAGAAACTGGCGCAGCTTTCCGCCGAAGGCTACCCCGGCCGTTTTGTAAAAAACGGAAAATTCGATGCGGACAGAGCCCGCAGAGAATGCCCGCACGGCATCTGCGGTATGATGGCGCCCATCGACCTCACGCCCGAAGGAATCGGCGAATGGGTTTGTGAAATGCGTGAATGCTTTGCAGATCTCACGCCGGTTCCGCCGATCCTGATGTGCGAATCCCTGCACGGGATCCTCGGGAAAGGCAGCACCGTTTTTCCGCAGTCGATCGGCATGGGCGCTTCGTTCGACCCCGAACTGATGCAAAGGGTAGCCCGGGCGATCGGCAGGGAGGCGAAAGCGATGGGGATACGCATGTCGCTGGCGCCGGATCTGGATCTGGGCAGAGATCCCCGCTGGGGACGCATTGAAGAAACCTACGGCGAATCGCCGTTTCTTACCGCAAAAATGGGCGAAGCGTACGTTGCGGGGCTGCTGGCGGACGACGGCAAATACACGGCGGTTGTAAAGCATTTTGCCGCGCACGGGTCGCCGGAGGCAGGAATCAATCTTGCGCCGGTCAACGTAACCCCGCAGGAACTGGAAGATAAGTATCTGCCGCCGTTCAAAAAAGCGCTGGACGCGGGCGCCGGGGGCGTGATGCCCGCCTATTCCGCATTAAACGGGATCCCGTGCCATACAAACACCCTGCTGATGAACGAGATCCTGCGGGAAAGATGGGGCTTCGGCGGCATTGTGCTGAGTGATTTCGGCGCGCTGAATATGCTTTCATCCTTCCAGCACAGTACGGAAGACGACGTGCAGGCAGGTCTTCTTGCCATGGCGCACGGCATGGATATACAGGTACCGGCGATCCTTCCGCCGGAA
>CAMVBR010000446.1 GCA_947165755.1 uncultured Clostridia bacterium | reverse complement strand
TCTTAGCTTGTAGCTCCAGTTTGTCGGGCATACTGCCCGACAAACTGCAATTTCTCAATCCTGCCCGGATTTTGCCGCCGTGGTCGTTTCTTCCCGTTCGGCGGGATACATATAATTGTCCAGCGCCCAGTCGTCCGGCTTCGGCATGGTATCGGCGGCATCAAAGTAGCCCCAGTTTTCGCCGTAGAAGAATACCAGCGCGTCCTCCCGCTCCAAAAAGTCCGGGTGGGCCTGCAAAAAGGCGTCCGCCGCTTTGTAGGCGCGGTCGAGGGGCAGGCTGAACTGCGAGAGCCGCGGCGCTTTTCTTTGTGCGGGCGAAGCAAAGTTGTAGCCCACGTAGCTGTAAACGTCCCCGTTGATGGTAAAGCGTTTATCCTCGGCCCAATCGTTTTCGTAGAGCGTATCGCGGCATACAATATAGAACTGCATGGCGGCCTGCCTGCGGTGCTCCGGCGTTTCCTTTTCGTTTTCCATGATCTCCACAAGGTAGGGCACGCCCTCGGGGCCGAGCTGCCCGAGGTAAGAAACGTCCAGCTCATGCAGCGTACCGGCGGTATAGGCGCTGTAATTATAATTTGCGGCGACGCTGTTCATATTGCAGATCCCGAGCGCTGCCAGCACAAGGGCGGCGGCCACGGCGGAAACCTGCAGCACCCGCACGCGTTTTATAAAGATGCGGGCGATCACAGCGAGGAACACCACGCCCATGAACACGGTGAAGGCGCTCACGCCGAGGCGCAGCACGGTCATGCCGTAGTTCTTGATATAGAGCGCCATTTTTGCCAGCGCGGTGCCGATGAGCACCAGCGTAAACAGGCTGAGGTAGGTGCCCAGCACCTTGAGAGCGGCGGGCAGGCGGCCTTCTTTTTTGCGGGCGAACAGCAGCACGCCCAGAATCAGCGCAAGGTTGACGGCGGCCACGCCGCACAGCTCAAAGAAGCCCCTGCGGGCGTATTCGGCGTAAGAGAAATCATACCCCGCGGGCAGAATGCCCTGAAACGCGGTGAAGAAATACGCCAGCTGGCTGAAGAGATACACGGCGTAGGCAACGCCCAGCGCCGAAAGAAACGCGGTGAGAAAGGCCGGGTCCAGCCCCTTTCCCTCCCGCATGGGGGCGGTCTGTTTTTCCTGTTTTCTCAGCGAAAACGAGAAGGAGAGCACCGGCAGGATCAGCAGCACCGTTACGGCAAGCTGCGCCGCCAACCGGCCGAGGCCGGAGAATACGTTTTTCAGCAGGCCCTCGAAGGCGGCGTCCGATTTCGTGAGCAGCGGGATCACCACGCACAGCACTGGCACGGCGCACAGCACCCCCAGAATGATCTTCAGCGAACGCCTTCTGCCCTCGCCGCCCCTGAGCAGCCCGCGCACGGTCAGATCGAGATTGCCCGGGGAATCCAGCAGCGGCACGCCCACGGCCTGCACAAGTCCCAGCTCCCCGGCGGGCACGGCCCTGCCCGATAGCGAAGCAAACCAGATCACGGAGAGCACGCCCGCGCCGATCACGCTCAGAAACCGCACCGCCTCGTTGGAGGTGAGCACGAACCCCGGCAGGAGCGAGAGCGAGAGCAGCCCGCAAAGGGCGCCGTAGGCGTCAGGCTTTTTCCCCTTGCCGAGATAAACGCTGAGGGTAACGAAATTGAGCAGGAACGCGGCGGCGAACCCGGCGCGAAATCCGCCCCACAGCCCCACGATCACGCCGAACAGCGTAAGCGCCGCCGAAATACCGGCAAAGATCAGGTCCCGCTTTCCCAGCGCAAAGGGGAGCCGCCGCGTATGTGTGCGCGGCGCGGCGGGCGTTTCATTCCTGTCTTCCTGTGCGGGCGGCGGGGTAAATTGCCCCGTGGCGTAGGGGTTGCGCGGGGGCTTCGTTTCAAATACGGTGTTATCTTGATTCTGTTCCATTACAGATCCTCCTTGAATTCCAGAATATCGCCGGGCTGGCACTTCAGCTCCCGGCAGATGGCCTCCAGCGTGGAAAAGCGGATCGCCTTTGCCTTGCCGGTTTTCAGTATGGACAGATTTGCCTGTGTGATGCCGATGCGGGCGGCCAGCTCGCCCGAGCTCATTTTGCGCTTCGAGAGCATCACGTCCAGATTTACCTCGATCATGACGCCCTCCTCAAATGGTCAGCTCGTTCTCTTCGCGCAGCGCCACGGCGGCGTGCACCACGTTCTTCACCACCCGCAGCAGCGTGCCCACCACGGCCATGGAAACCGCGATGATGGTGAGCGGCACGTAAAACACCCCGGCAATGCCGGTGGCCAGCGCCACCGCCCAGCAGCACCACGAAATATAGCGCAGGTACCGCACGTTAGAGAGGATGAACACGTCGTTTTTCAATATGTTCAAAAGCAGCCTTATGAGCATATACAGCGCCGCCCCGGCAAAGGGCGCGCAGGCGTAAAAGGCCCCGATCACGGTTCGCACGTTTTGCTGCACGAGGGCGTTTGCCGGGTTCAGATGGTGGTAATCCACGTAAAACCAGCGGAAGAACGCGGGAAAGCCCGCCAGCGCCGCCGCCAGCACCACGGCAAAAAAGATGCATACCCCCAGCGACAGCTTCGCCGAGAACATTCGGTTTTTCATTTTGGTATCTTCCTTTCAGATTTCAGTTTATCGCGCTGATAGCGCGAAGCTGCAAGCTACAAGCTGCAAGCACA
>CAMVBR010000445.1 GCA_947165755.1 uncultured Clostridia bacterium | reverse complement strand
TGGAACGCCTTGCAGACGACGATGGCATTTTCAATGTGCAGTCCCAAACTATCGGTGACGCCACGGGAGAAAAAAGCGTTTTGCTGTGTAAACTGCGATTGATCTTCTTTGAGTATCGCGCCCGATGGAATGCCGTTCTTGATCAGAACGTCCTTCATGAATTCGAATTCCGTTTGATACGGGTCGCCGTAAAGCTCCTTTTTCGTTCTGGAACCGAGGAACGCGCCGTGCTTGACGCTGAATCTGCCGGAGGGTAAAACCAACGGTGCGTATCCTTCTTTATACAGTCCCGCCGCGTATTCCGGCAATTCCGGATAAGAGCCGCCGGGGATAAAAATGATATCCGCATTTTCCGGTGGATCGGAGATGAAGATGAAATCCGAAATATCATTTAAAAAAACATGTTTCATTCATCGTGCTTTTCGCCGGCATCATTTCCGAACAGGGACAGCATCAGTTCATCCGCATAAAGAAGCACGGCGTTATGCTGTTTACAATACGCTTTTGCATAGGTCGTTTTTCCGCTGCAGGGTTTTCCACAGGTCATGATCACTTTCATTTCACACACGCTCCAAAATCAAAGCAGCCTTTCTTCATAATCTTTTTCCCGGAAGCCGACAAGCACGAAATCATTCGCGATCAGCAGTGGGCGCTTGATGAGCATACCGTCGGATGCCAGCAGGGCGAATTGCTCGTCCTCGCTCATTTCAGGCAAACGTTCCTTCAGGTTCAGTGCCTTGTACTGCAGTCCGCTGGTGTTGAAAAAGCGCTTGAGCGGCAGTCCGCTTTTTTCATGCCAGTCGCGCAGCTCCGCCTCGGTGGGGTTTTCTTCTTTGATGTTCCTGAATTCATACGTTACGCCGCGTTCGTCCAGCCATTTCTGCGCTTTCTGACAGGTCGTGCATTTCGGGTAGCAAATAAACAACATTTTTCTTTCCTCCGTTTTCGTGTTTCGCCTCGGGACCGGAATGGACAGATTGATCCAATACCGCTGCAGTTTTCTGTTTATCTCCGGTTCAAATACCGTACTCTCATATACGCCGCCGTTTGCGAGGATCGTGCGTCTACTGGCCTCGTTATCGTCAATACAGGTGATCAGCACGCGGTCAAGGCCGATCGTTCTGCAAAAATCGAGCCCCTCACGCAGCATCCGCTTCGCGTACCCTTTTCGGCGCTCGGACGGACGAACGGAATATCCGATATGGCCGGCGTATTTTTCAAGATAATCGTTAAAGGTATGTCGCACCTGCAGCATACCCACAATCTTTTTGTCCCTTTCACGCACAAAGATGAACTGCGTGGCCTGCACCTTACCCTCAGGGACGGTTTCAGGATACATATACGTTTTAATCTCTCGCAGCCATTCTTCTGGATCGGAAAAGCGGCGCAAAGGACCCGTGCCGTCCATGGAATCGCCTGCATCCAGAAATTCCTGCCGATAAGCGCAGATCTCCTCAACGTATTCGTCTGTCGGGATCGTCAATATCAAATCACTGCAATCCCATTTCCTCCCGTTTTGTTCTTCCATAATTCTCAGTCCGAGCTCAAACGCAAGAAACAGGATCTTCGTTTTGTCCTCCAACCGCACGTCACCCGAAAGACTTCTCGGTTCCCACGAGGAATGATCAAGATTATCTCCTGCGTAAAAGAACTGAAAAAACTCCGTTCCTCTGAAATCGCAGGCCGCCTGCATGCCGGCGCACTCCATTTCAACGCAGATCGCTCCCTGTTCCTTTCTGCGTTGTAACTTCCCACGCGTCTCTCTGTAACACGCGTCCGTCGTCCATGTGATTCCCTCGACGAAAGGATAGCCGCATTCTTTCAGAACGTCCTTGAAGATTTCTCTGTACTTTTTGTTGACAGGTATTTCTTTTCCCGGGGCGACATAATGAAAGCTCGTTCCCTCGTCGCGGAGTGCGGAAGTGGGGATGATAATGCCGCAATCCTTGATCGACCGGTCCAGAACACCGCAATTTCCCAGAAGGATCAGCCGTCTGCTCCCCATTGCCATAAGATCCTCATACTGCGCAACGCACAGGGGTTCGCCGACGAATGATTGATAAAACGCAAACGCTCTGCCTTTGTAATCCACCCGGTAAACCGGATTCACGCCTACTGCGGAACGCAATTCCGCGATCTTTTCCGCGTCGAAAAGAGAAAGAACGCTTTCAAACAGTTTTTTGGAAAAACAGGAGACCGTTACTTCCGGAAAGTTTTCCAACCTGTTTGTTACCATTTCCGGATCAATCACAGCGTTTACCTGCGGGTCAAATTCTTCTAAAAGCATCGTGTTTCCTCCATAATCGTTTTTGCCGAAAGCGTTATGAGATGCGCGGCAGTTTTGCTTCTGTTCTCAGACTTTCCGCAAGATATCCAGAACGTGGTGCGACGCGCCGATCAGATCCTGCCGCTCACAGGTCGCAAGATGATATTCGACCCATTTTGCAAAGGTGTAATCATCCGTTGTTGCAATAAATTCCCCTATATAATTGGTTGCACCGTCGGTCGCAACAAGCTTTTCACGGGTCACGTCCACAGTTGCATCCAGCGCAGCGATATCCTCCGTGCGCGAAAGATCGACCACTTCCTTTGGCTCGCTGACGCAGTGCCAGTCCGCCGTCAGCATTTCTCTTTCGAGCAATTCGCGAAGATGTCCCTTTTG
>CAMVBR010000444.1 GCA_947165755.1 uncultured Clostridia bacterium | reverse complement strand
AACCGCTCCACAGGTATATCCGCAAAAAAAATCAGCGGAACCTCTTGACAAAACTAATATGATTAGTTAAAATACATATCAGAATAGTTAAAGGAGGAGCTGTCATGCCGAGAATGAATCTGGATAAGCGAAAGATCCTGGAGGCCGCCGGGGCGCTGGCAAACGAGCTGAGCGTGAAAAAGCTGAGCCTGAACGCGCTTGCCGCGCGCCTTGGGATCAAGCCCCCGTCTCTGTATAACCATGTAGAGAGTTTGGACCGCCTGCGCGGGGAGCTGATGGCATACGGTTGGGAAACGCTGGGCAACGAGGTCAGCAACGCGCTGATCGGCGTTTCGGGTGACGAGGCGATCCGCCGCGCCTGCCATGTGATCTACGACTATGCCTCCCGCAATCCCGGCGTATTTGAGGCGATGGCCTATTATAACAGCGAAGACGGCGAGGGGAATTCCCCTGCGGATCGTCTGAGCGATATCGTTTATCGGCTTTGCAGCGCAAGAAACGTAAGCGAGGCGCAGGCCACACACGTACTGCGCATTTTTCGCAGCTATGTGGAGGGCTTCGCGCTGCTGGCGCGGCACCGCTCTTTTTCCCGCGATATCCCGGTGCGGGAGAGCTTCGATCTCGGCGTGGAATTTCTGATCGCCGGGATCCATCAGCTGGAAAACGCGCATTGTTCGCAGCTGAAAAACGGCGCGGAACAGCCCCCGGAAGGAAGTGAAAACCATGCATGAAAATCACGCAGCCGAAGCTGAAGCAGACGCCGTGCTGGCGGAAAAATACCGCGTTCTGCAAAAGCTGATACTTGCGCGCCATAAACACAGCAGCCGGTATTATCATAACGGCAAGCTTGCCGTTGCCGTCGGCTTCGCCGTGCTTTCCGTACTGCTGGCGCTGCTTGGCGCAGCCACCGGCAGACCCATAACCCCGCTGATCATCTGGATCGCGCTGCTGTTTCTGATCGTATTCGTATTTGTGATTTTGGAGCGGCGCATGCACGTTATGGACACGAAGGTCGTTCCGTTTCTCACAGACGACGCGCAGACGACGCTTGACCTTTACGACCCGTGGGAAGACGACGGAGAAGAGGAAGAAACCGAAGAGGAGGAAGAACCGTGAAAACCGTTCTGCGCGTGTTCACGCGCGATATAAAAAACATTACCAAAAACGCCATGGCGATCATTCTGGCAGTGGGCGTGCTGATACTGCCCTCACTCTATGCCTGGGTGAATATTTACGCGAACTGGGATCCCTATGGCAAGCAGAGCACCGGCAATATGCAGATCGCCGTGATGATCGAAGACAAGGGCGTGGCGTTCCGCGGGATGTCGATCAACGTCGGCGAGCAGATCAAAGAGAACCTGTCCGGCAACGACGTGATCGACTGGCAGTTCGTTGATCGCGACACGGGGATCGAGGGCGTAAAGGCAGGCGCCTATTACGCAGCCATCGAGGTGCCCGAAAATTTCAGCGAATCGCTGACCAGCATCGTTACGGATTCCTTCGAGGCGCCGACGCTGACCTATTACGCGAACGAGAAAAAAAATGCGATAGCAACCAAAATTACCGACAAGGTCGTGCAGACGGTGCAGGGCGAAGTAAACGCATCGTTTATCAAAACGATTGCCGACCTGATCAGTAAACTCTCCGGCGCGCTCGTCACAAACGGAAAAGAGGGCGTTTCATCCGCAGCGCAGAATCTGCCGATATCGGTCTGATCAAGGCGAGCGTGGACGGTCTGCAGCAGACGCTGGGCTCCTTCGAATCCGTGCTCACCTTTGTGAAAGATCTCTCCGGTACGGTGCCGGAAACCGATCTCGAAAAGCTGAACCAGGACCTGAACGGAACCATTCAGAACACACAGGACGCCATCCGCGTCACCAAGGCGGCGCTTTCCGGTTTGACCTCCACGGTGGACGTGATGCTGGCACAGACCTCCACGGAGGTTTCTTCCGCTGCGGAGCTGTTGCAGGGCGCCGCCCACCTTGCGAACGCGGCGGCAGCCGAAACGAATATGAAAAGCGCATCCGCGCTGGTCACGAACCATCAGAACCGGATCGCCTCTCTGCTCGCGTCTCTGGAGGCGCTGAAAACCGCGCTGCCGAACGCAACGGCATTGGATAACACCATCGCCCGGCTGAAGACAGTGCAGGCGGAACTGGGCCAGGCAAACGCCTCCCTGACCGGCGCAACGGACGGCGGCTCTCCCGCTGAGACGGCGGAGGCGATCGGCGAGCAGCTTTCCGGCGTTTCGGAATCCCTGACCGCGATCGGTACGGACTATAAGACCAACGTACAGCCCACGCTCACCGCGGCTGCGGATTCCTTTGCGGACGTACTGGGCGACGTTTCATCGATCCTTACCGCGGTCACCGGCAACACGGATTTTTCGAAGCTCCCCGAAACGGTCGGCGGCTCCGCCGAAACAGGCGTAACGATCCTGCAGGATCTCTCGGCGCTGCTGACCCGTTTTTCAGGCAGGCTCAACAACCTGCAGACGCTTGTATCCGGCGCGGAAGACAAGGAAGTTGTAAACGTGCTGTATAATCTGCTGGTCACAAACGGCTCCAGTCTCAGCGCGTTTCTGGCAAGTCCCGTATCGGTGGATACCGATACCGTTTACGGCATCGCAAACTACGGTTCCGCCATGGCGCCTTTCTATACCACGCTTGCGATCTGGG
>CAMVBR010000443.1 GCA_947165755.1 uncultured Clostridia bacterium | reverse complement strand
CGCTGCCGGCCTCCTCGTTCAGATAAACAACGACGCCGGTGTCATACAGAGATTCAAAGGGCTCGAATTTATTTTCCGAAACCTGATTTTTCAGTATAAGCCTCAAGCCGTTGTTTACAACAGCCTGCTTTTTCAATACTTCCTGAAAATATTCCAGCGGAATAGCGATATCGGTGAATACCTCAAGATCGGGGCGCCATTTGATACGGGTGCCCGTATCGCGCTTTGCGTAAGGTTCTTTGTGAAGGCCGCCTACGTTTTCCCCTTTTTTGAACGATAGCGTATAGCAGAACCCGCCGTTATGGATCTCCGCCTCCATATATTCCGAAGAATACTGCGTTGCGCAAAGCCCAAGCCCGTTCAGACCGAGGGAATAATCGTACCCGCCGTTCTGGTCGGGATCATATTTGCTGCCGGCCCACAGCTCACAGAACAAAAGCTCCCAGTTATATCGCCCTTCGTTCTGGTTGTAGTCAACCGGCATGCCGCGGCCGAAATCCTGCACCTCGATGGATCTATCCAAAAACCGCGTTACAACGATCCGATTACCGTAACCGGCGCGGGCTTCATCTATGGAATTGGAAATAATCTCGAAAACGGAATGCTCGCAGCCCTCAAGACCGTCGTCGCCGAAAATGACGGCAGGACGTTTGCGAACTCGGTCCGCCCCTTTCAGCGCAACGATACTGTCGTTGCCGTATTCCTTCTTCTTTGCCATGATATCACTCCAAATTATACTATCTGAATGATTATTTTACCACAAAATATTGTGTTTCGTCAAGACAAAAAAACAAATGTTCCCGGATTCATTCATTCAAGTAAAAAACGGCGCAGGCTTTTCACCTGTGCCGTGAAAATAGTATTCCCAAATAACAGTATATATCAAAGGATAGTGCGAAGGTAACCGATGCTCTTTTCAGCACATTCCAGCGCGGAAAGCTCCATGCTGGGGTTATCCTGTTCAACGACGAGCCATTTTACGCCGGAGGCGTCCGCTGCGGCAATAATACCGGGCATATCCTGTACGCCGAAGCCAACGGGACGGAATTCGAATTTGCCGCCGGTATCTTTCTTTTCGTTCTCGTCGATCCCGATCAGCGCATACATATTTTCTGTTTTTGAGCCCGAAAAATCCTTTAGATGCAGCACGTCCACGCGGCCGGCATATTTACGAACGTAACGCGCGGGGTCTTCGCCGCCCACGTTCACCCAACAGGTGTCAAGCTCCGCCTGAAGCAGATCGGCAGAAACCGTATCGTAAAGAATATCAAGGGCATATTTGCCGTCGATCTTCGTAAACTCAAAATCGTGATTGTGATACGCAAGGGTCATACCGAGCGCTTTGGCTTTTTCGCCGAGCATGGCTGCGCCGGAGATCACTTCGGCGAATTTATCGTTCCCGGGACGGTATTCCTCGGTGAGATAAGGGATCACCACGTATTTGCAGCCGATCTCAGCATATACACCCAGCAAAGATGGATCGTTTATCATATCGATAAAAGGAACGTGCGCCGAAATCGGTACGAGATCGTTCTCGGCACAAAGATTCTTTACTTCTTCCGCGGTTTTGCCGTATAAACCGGCGAATTCCACACCGTCGTACCCCATGGCCTTCACTTTTTGCAGTGTACCGGCAAAATCCTTTTCCACGTCGTCCCGCACGGAATAAAGCTGTAATGCAACCGGATATTTCATTTTTGTACCTCACTTTCAGAATTTATTTACATTATATAGATTTTGACTTACAAAATCAATCTTTTTTTAAATTTTACAGAACAATTCAAAGCGTCGTATTGCGTACAAAGAAAAATATGATATAATGAATTAAATACATGTAAGGCGGCGAGAACATGAAAAAGCTTTATTTGATCGCGCGGAACCACATGGACCCTTCCTGGCTGCGATGCTTTGAGGAATCCTACACGCACCCCGCAACCGGCGAAACGGTGCGCCCGTATTCGGACGTGGAAGAACTGCAGATTCTGGAGTATATGGGTTTTGCCGAGCATTACGGCGTAAAATATCAGATCGAACAGTCCCTTGTTGTAAAGAAGTTCCTCGAGCGCAATCCCGATCAGGCGGAGCGCTTCAAGTCTTTGGTGCAAAAAGGGCTGCTTGAGCTTGCCGGCGGCGGAGAGGCCGTAATAGACTGCAACCTTACGCAGGGTGAATCCTGGGCAAGAAATCATCTTTATAGCCGCATGTATTATCGGCGCACTTTCGGTCACGACCCGAAATTTGCTATCACCCCGGATATTTTCGGGCTCCCCTCTCAGCTGCCGCAGTTTTTCCGTTCTCTGGGCTATGACGCCCTGATCATCTTCGACCGTGTGCTCAAGAACAATAAACCGTTCTGGCGCGGTCTGGACGGTACGCTCATCGTATTGGATTCCTGTTTTCTGCAGCCGCCGGAGCCGAATCTCCGCACTGCGGATTGTGTAAAGCTGCCGGCTTGCGGCGCTTGCCGTGGTAAAGGCTGTGACCTTTGCATGGGGACCGGGATCGATACAACTTACGATATGACCCGTCGCGATAAAGAACTGTTGGAAGCCGCCTATTACGGCAACATGAGCGCCGACGTCTTTCTTGAAAAACTGCTTGAAACGGAGAAAGACGAATATTTCGTGATGATCACCACCGAAGAGCCCACCATCGGCACCCATCTTTACGGCCCGCTTG
>CAMVBR010000442.1 GCA_947165755.1 uncultured Clostridia bacterium | reverse complement strand
ATTATTAATCAAATATTTTTTTTCGGAGGTTTGAGGAATATGGATTATTTAACCGACATTGAGATCGCGCAGGCGTGCGAAATGCGCCCGATCTACGAGATCGCGGCAAAGGCGGGGCTTACGGACGACGAGATCGAGCCCTACGGCAGATACAAGGCGAAGGTGGATCTCTCCGTTTTGAAACGCGAGAAGAAGAACGGCAAGCTGATCCTTGTGACCGCCATCACCCCCACCCCCGCGGGCGAGGGCAAAACCACCACCACCATCGGGCTGGCGGACGGCCTTTCCCGCATCGGCAAAAACGTGACCGTGGCGCTGCGCGAGCCCAGCCTGGGCCCGGTGTTCGGCGTAAAGGGCGGCGCGGCCGGCGGCGGCTACGCGCAGGTGGTGCCCATGGAGGATATCAACCTGCATTTCACCGGCGATTTCCACGCCATCGGCGCGGCGAACAACCTGCTTGCCGCCATGCTCGATAACCACATCCAGCAGGGCAACGCCCTCGGCATCGACGTGAAGAAGATCACGTGGAAGCGCTGCGTGGATATGAACGACCGGCAGCTTCGCAACGTGGTGGACGGCCTCGGCGGGCGCATGAACGGCGTGCCCAGAGAAGACGGCTTCGATATCACCGTGGCCAGCGAGATCATGGCGGTGTTCTGCCTTGCCTCGTCCATTGAGGACCTCAAGGCTCGCCTCTCCCGCATCGTGGTGGCCTATACTTACGACGACAAGCCCGTCACCGCCGGAGACCTGAAGGCGGTGGGCGCCATGACCGCCCTTCTGAAGGACGCCTTAAAGCCCAATCTGGTGCAGACCCTCGAGGGCACGCCCGCCTTCGTGCACGGCGGCCCCTTCGCCAACATCGCCCACGGCTGCAACAGCGTGATCGCCACCAAAATGGCGCTGAAAATGGGCGATTACACCGTGACCGAGGCCGGCTTCGGCGCGGATCTCGGCGCGGAAAAATTCCTCGATATCAAGTGCCGCATGGCGGGCCTCACCCCCGACGCCGTTGTGGTGGTGGCCACCGTAAGAGCGCTGAAGATGCACGGCGGCCTCGATAAAAAGAATCTTGCCACAGAGGATCTCGCCGCCCTCGAAAAGGGCGTGCCGAACCTGCTCCGGCACGTTTCCAACATCAAAAACGTATATAAGCTGCCCTGCGTGGTGGCGGTGAACCGCTTCCCCACCGATACGGACGCCGAGATCGATTTCATCATCGCCAAGTGCCGGGCGCTGGGCGTGAACACCGTGCTTTCCACCGTGTGGGCCGAAGGCGGCAAGGGCGGCGAAGCGCTGGCCAAGGAGGTGGTGCGCCTGTGCGAAGAGGAGCAGGGCGATTTCACCTTCTCTTACGAGCTCGATTCCACCATTGAGGAGAAGATCGAGGCCATCGTCAAAAAGATCTACGGCGGCGCGGGCGTATATATCATGCCCAACGCCAAAAAGCAGATCGCCACGCTCACGTCTCTCGGGTTTGATCGGTGCCCCGTGTGCGTTGCCAAAACGCAGTACAGCTTTTCGGACGATCCCACCCTTTTGGGCGCGCCCGAGGGCTTTACAGTCACCGTAAAAAATGTTAAAATAAGCGCGGGCGCAGGCTTCATCGTGGTGCTCACCGGCGATATCATGACCATGCCGGGGCTGCCGAAGGTCCCCGCCGCCGAAAAGATCGACGTGGACGAGAACGGGAAGATCACGGGCCTGTTCTGATGATTCGCTGCGCGATCGGGCGAGTGCTCGCTGTGCTCGCGGGAGGGTGCTCGCATTCGCTCGCGGGAGGGTGCTCGCATTCGCTCGCGGGAGAATGCTCGCTTCGCTCGCGGGATGACGTTACTTTTTTCGCAATTTCTCCCGCGCCGTAAGGCGCACTTTCCCGCGCCGTAAGGCGCAATCTCCCGCGCCGCAAGGCGCAATCTCCCGCGCCGCAAGGCGCAATATCCCGCGCCGTAAGGCGCAATATCCCGCGCGACAGCGCAAAAAAGGAGCATTTTATGGCAAAGATTTTCAACGAGCCTTCTCACACCTTCAACGAGTATCTGCTGATCCCGGGCTATTCCTCGGAGCAGTGCATCCCCGCCAACGTGAGCCTGAAAACCCCGCTGGTGAAGTATAAAAAGGGCGAGGCGCCCGCCATTACGCTGAATATCCCCATGGTATCGGCCATTATGCAGAGTGTTTCCGGCGATAAGCTGGCCATCGCGCTGGCCACCGAGGGCGGTATTTCGTTCATCTACGGCTCCCAGAGCATCGAGGACGAGGCCGCCATGGTGAAGCGCACCAAGGATTACAAGGCCGGGTTCGTGGTGAGCGATTCCAACGTAAAGCCCACCGATACGCTGGCGGACGTGGTGTCGCTTTGCGAGCGCACCGGGCATTCCACCGTGGCCGTCACCGACGACGGCACCGAGCACGGCAAACTCATGGGCATCGTTACGGGCCGCGATTACCGCGTTTCCCGCATGGCGCCCGATACGAAGGTGGAAACCTTCATGACCCCCTTCGCAAAGCTGGTCACCGCCCCCGAGGGCACCTCTTTGAAGGAGGCCAACGATATCATCTGGGATCACAAGCTCAATTCTCTGCCGCTGGTGGACGACGCCGGCCGCCTTGTGTATATGGTATTCCGCAAGGATTACGATACCCATAAGCAGAACCCCAACGAGCTGCTGGACGCCC
>CAMVBR010000441.1 GCA_947165755.1 uncultured Clostridia bacterium | reverse complement strand
GCGTTCAGCTCGTCGCGCACGCAGGCCTCCAGCAGGCCGTAATCCACGGTGGAGTAGGCCTTGGAAACGCCCACCTTTTCAATGAAGGACCTCAGCGCCCTGGCGGGGTAGCCGCGGCGGCGCATGCCGCAGATGGTGGCAAGGCGCGGGTCGTCCCAGCCCGTAACGAGGCCGTTTTTCATCAGGATGATGTTTTTGCGCTTGCTGGTGAGGCACTTGGTGAGGTTCAGCCGTGCGAATTCGATCTGGCGCGGGGGCTCTTCAAAGCCGATCTCTTTGATGAACCAGTCGTAGAGCGGGCGGTGGTTCTCGAATTCCAGCGAGCAAAGCGAATAGGTGACCCCCTCCTTCGCGTCCGAAAGCGGGTGCGCGAAATCGTACATGGGGTACACGCACCATTTATCGCCGGTCTGGTGGTGAGAGACGTGCAGAATGCGGTAAATCACCGGGTCGCGCATGTTCATGTTGGGGCTGGCCATATCGATCTTGGCGCGCAGCACCTTTTCGCCGTCGGCGTATTTGCCCTCGGTCATCTCTTTGAACAGGCGCAGGTTCTCTTCCACGGGCCGGTTGCGGTAGGGGCTGTTTTTGCCCGGCTCGGTGAGGGTGCCGCGGTAAGCGCGGATCTCGTCCGCCGTGAGGTCGTCCACGTAGGCCTTGCCGTTTTCGATCAGCTTTACGGCGCAGTCGTAAATGAAATCGAAGTATTCCGAGGCGTAATATACGTTCGCCGCGTGAAAGCCCAGCCATTCGATATCGGCCTTGATCGCGTCCACGAATTCGGCGTCCTCCTTGGTGGGGTTGGTGTCGTCCAGCCGCAGGTTGCATACGCCGCCGTATTTTTCGGCCGTGGCAAAGTTGATGCATATAGCCTTGGCGTGGCCGATGTGCAGGTAGGAGTTGGGCTCCGGCGGGAAGCGGGTCTGCACCCGGGTATTCACGCCCGCCGCCAGCTCTTCATCGATGATATCGTGTATAAAATTGGAGTTGAGTCCGTTTTCTTCCATAGCTTTCTCCTTCATTACGCAAGCATTTCGAGCGCTTTGTCGATACGGGCAAGGGTCTCTTCGCGGCCCAAGATCACGGCGAGGTCGGTGCCGCCGCCGGGGGTGCTGCGGGTGCCGGCCAGGGCGATGCCCAGCGGGTAGAGCAGCCAGCCGTTTTTCTTTTCGAGCTGCGCGGCCTTTTCGGCGCAGGCGGCAAAGATGGCGTCCGGCGTCCAGGGCTCTACGGTCTCGAGGATCGGGCGCAGAATTGCGAGCGCCTCTTTGGCGGTAGCGGGGTCGGTTTTCATCTTCTTGTTGCAGAAGAGTTCCGTGTCGTACTCCGGCAGCGCGTCGATAAAGGTGATCTGCTCCGGGATCTCGCCCAGCACCTCGGTGCGAGGCTGCAGGTTTTTGCAAAGCAGGGGCAGATCCCTGATCTTCGCAAGGGTGGCTTCGCCGATCACGGGCTTGGCCTTTGCGAGAAATGCCTCGGGCGAAAGGGCCTTGATATACTCGAAGTTGATGTGGCGCAGCTTGAGCGGATCGAAGATGGCGGGGGAGCGGCTGATGCGGGCCGGGTCCCACTGCTCGATCATCTCCTGCAGCGAGAAGATCTCTTTCTCGCCCTCGGGGCTCCAGCCGAGCAGCAGCAGGTAGTTGAGTACCGCTTCGCTCAGATATCCTTTGGCCACAAGGTCCTGATAGCTGGCATCGCCGTTGCGTTTCGAGAGCTTCTGGTGCGCGTCCTTCATGACCGGCGGGCAGTGGATATAGGTGGGCGGCGTCCAGCCGAAGGCCTCGTATAAAAGATTGTATTTGGGCGTGCTCGAAAGATATTCGTTGCCGCGCAGCACGTGGGTGATGCCCATCAGGTGGTCGTCGATCACGTTGGCGAAGTTGTAGGTGGGCATGCCGTCGGATTTCAAGAGCACCTGATCCTCCAGCTCGCGGTTATCCACCTCGATGTGGCCGTAGATGAGATCGTCGAAGCCGGTTTTGCCCTCCAGCGGCATTTTCTGGCGGATCACGTAGGGCACGCCGTTTTTCAGGTTCTCTTCGATCTCTTCTTTGGAAAGGTTGCGGCAGTGGCGGTCGTAGGTGCCCACGGCCATGCCGGATGCGATCTGGTCCTCGCGCATTTTTTCCAGCCGTTCCTCGGTGCAGAAGCAGTAATAGGCCTTGCCCTCTGCTACCAGCTTTTCGGCCCACGCCTTGAAGATGCCCATGCGCTCGCTCTGCACGTAGGGGCCTACCTTGCCGGGCTTGTCCGGGCCCTCGTCCCAGGTAAGGCCGGTCTCGGTCAGGGTTTTGAAGATCACGTCGGTGGCGCCCTCTACCTTTCTGCCCTGGTCGGTATCCTCGATGCGCAGAATGAATACGCCGTCGCTGTGGCGGGCGGTGAGGTAGGTATAAAGCGCCGTGCGCAGGTTGCCCACGTGCATGTAGCCCGTGGGGCTGGGGGCAAAACGCGTTACGCACGCGCCCTCGGGCAGATCGCGCTTGGCGTTGTTTTCGTCAAAAAAGGCGGGCGTCATGTTGGCGGGCGCCGCAAAAATTTCGTTATCAGCCATAATCTATCACCTTTATATAATAATTATTCATCTTAAAAGTATAATACAAATATGAAGAAAAGTAAATAGGGAAATTGGGATTTATCGCTCGATGCGATAAATCCCAAAGTGAAGAGGTAAGAGTGA
>CAMVBR010000440.1 GCA_947165755.1 uncultured Clostridia bacterium | reverse complement strand
TCAGGGTTTTATCGTAAAAGGTTTTCATTTCGGGCGACAGGGCGTTTTCGTTGGTGATCACGCCCGCCTCCATGGTGCCGCCGGTGGTATTCACCACGTCCCCGGCGGAAAAGTGGGTCAGAGAAAGACGGGTAGTGTTGCTGATTTCGTTGCGCATGTTGTTACTCCTTTTTTTGTTAAAATTTGATTTTTGCCCCGCGGCTCACTTCATCCAGAATTTTCAGGATGTCGGCCTTGGTAAGGCTGTCCACGTCCTTTTTGCCGAGGGACGAAGCCCGGTCCAGTACGCTGTTTTCCTGCACGCGGCCGGATTGGCTCCGCATGCTCTCGGCAGCTTTCTTGCCGGCCGTGCGCACCGCGTAGCGCATGGCCTCCCCTAAGATCTCTTCCAGATTCGCCGCTTCGTAGGCGCGCCGTACGCTCACGCCCGCCTGCAGCAGCCGCGCGAATTCCCCGTTTTCGCGGGCCTCTCTTTTCAGATCAAAACCGGGATAGATCTCCCGCAGGGCTTCGGCGCTCTGCTCCCAATCGGAAACGATCTGCTTCAGCGCGCTGTTCCTGCGGCCCGCCTCCATCGCCGCGGCCACCCCGGCCAGAAGGCCGGCGTTTTCCTGCCCCGGTGATTTCGGCGCGGGTTCCACCTGCTTCCCCTCAGGCGGCGGTTCGGTTGCGGCGGGCGGCGGCGCAGCGGCTTCGCCCCCCTGTACTGTATCGGACGCGTCCTGTGCGGGCGCGGCAGCCTCGTTATTCTGCGCGTCGGTTTCCGGCGCGGCTTCCTGTGCAAAAAATTGCAGTGATAATAAAACGTTCATGTTATCTCCTTATGTGATCATCAGATATTCGTCGTATTCCTCTTCCAGCGCGGTGAACCCCGCCATGATCGCCGCAAAGGTATTCCTCAGCAGCAGTTCGCTCATCTTGTCGTCCCGGGCGGTTTCCACCCGCAGGCGCAGCTCGCCGTCTCCGGTATCGCACGTCGGCAGACGGACGATGCCCTCCGCAGCCATATCCTCCAGCCGCCGCACCAAAGCGATGCACAGGGCGGAAATACCTGCGCATACGATATCGCGCCCCTTTTCGGCATAACCGGCGTGCCCTTCGCAGGAAAACAGGCAGCCGCCGTTCAGCTCCCGCAGATTTACTTGCGTCATCCTGCCCCCACCTCCGGCGGTACGGCAAGGGGCAAAGGCTCGCCGTTCGGCTGCAGATAGCCGTAGGCGCGGCCGTTTTCTTCGATCACGTGCATCAGCTTTTCTTTGTTATCGATATCGATCAGCTGCAGGGCGGCAAGGCTCTGCACGCATTTTGCCGGGTCGAAAAAGCCCAATTGGTAAAAATTGAGGGCGTCGTTATTCTGCGCCGCGCGGGAATACACGTTTTGCTTATGGGCCTTGATGCTCATATCGAACACCGGCGCGCGGGCGGCAAAATCCACCCCGAATTCGCTGGTGCCCGGCCCCGGCAGCAGGGCGGAATTATCGTAATCCGTAAACTGCCATTCGCCGTTGGCGCCCAATATACGCATGCTGCGGGGCACGGTATAAAACTGGCGGATCAGCTCCACGGTGAGCTCGCACACCGAGGCAAAGGCCCGGTAGGTTGCCGCGATCATATCCCGCGAGAGCTTGTTGCCCGCCTCCTGCAAGGCGGAGATGGCGGTGCCGGAGGTTACGCCGCCCAAGGTGCCGCCCGCGGTGAAATCGCGGTTGCCGCTGGTCTCTTTCAGCTCGTTCACCTTGTTGTTCAGCACCGTAACGTACACCGGCGAAAGCGGGGCGGCGGTGATCTCCCTGATGGCCTCCGCACCGAGGGAAGAGCCGTTCACGTGTACGAAATCGCGGCTGTAGTCGGCAAATTCGGCTTCGTTTACGGCGCCGTCGCCCCGCACGAAAAACCGGCGGCGGGCGCCCATGCGGGCGTTCTTCAGGATCTCATTTCCCAGAATGTCGATCTCCTCCTGCGCGTCCTTCATAATATCGATAAAGCCGAAGCCCACCGGGGTGCCCTCCTCTTTGAAAAGGGGATCGAACACAAAGGGGTATCTGCCGTGGTCGTACCAGCCCCTGAGGCGGTATGCCTCTTCGTTTTCAGAGGCAAACAGCACCGTGTCGTTTACAAATTTCACATAGTGCAGCACCTGCCTGCCGCACACGTTCCGCTTATAATACCAATCCACAACCGTGCTCTTGCCGGAGGTATCCACGTCCTTATCGTAAAGGTAGGTTACCGTTTCACCGCCGCCGCCCAGCTGCCCCTCCAAAAAGGGATACTGCTCGGTAAGCAGATCGTTATCCTGCAGCTCAAGGCAGAACAGGTTGCGGCTTTTCTGAATGTCCCGCACACCCGGCTCCCAGAAGATGTTGAAGATATCGGCGTTTCCCACGGCCACGTCCCCCAGCCCGCCGGCGGCTTTGGGGTCCCACAGCACCGAGTATACGGCTGTGCCGGTTTTCAGCTTCTGCATGGCGGCGTCCGCATATACGCCGCCGAAATCGCAGCGCTCAAGGATCACGGGCAGCACGCTGGTGAGCGCCTCCGCCGCGGCGGTATCCGATGCCTCCCGGGGGAGAACGGTACACTCCGGCACCGCGTCCATAAAATCGGCGTGCTTGTTCATAATGGAATTGAACAGCCATGCGGAGGCCTTCCGTCCGTCGCCGCTCTCCTGCCGCAGCTGTTCCCAGTGC
>CAMVBR010000439.1 GCA_947165755.1 uncultured Clostridia bacterium | reverse complement strand
TGTTCAGCCCCTCGCAGGCGGCCACCTACGGCAGGCTGGGCGTAAAGGCCCTGTGCCTGTATCATTCCTGCGTGCCCTTTGACGCGTTCCGCACGCTGGTGCCGCCGCTGCCGGTGAAAGAGGCGTTCAATCCCCTCGCCTACCGGTATAAGGACGGGAACATCACGGTGATACCCACCTATTCCAACGCCGACGTGTGCGACGCGGGCTGCCTGCGGGCATGGGTGAAGGCGCTGCGGGCAAAACAGACCTCCGGCGAAGCGGATACGGATCTGTTTCTGTTTATCAACATGGACGCGGACGCCATCTTCTGGGAGAGCCTGCACCTGCCGCTGATCGGCAGCCGCCTTGCAAACACGGACGGCATCAACGGCTTTGTGCGGGAAATCGCCGATCTCGATTACGTGGTGTTCGATACCCCCGGCGGCTATCTGCGCACACACGCCCCCGTGGGCGAGCTGCGGTTTACCGAGGATACGGCGGACGGCAACTTTACCGGCTACGCCAGCTGGGCGGAAAAACCCTATAACCGCAAGATTTTTACCGCCGTGGAGCGGAGCCGGGCGGCAACCCGGATATATCCGGACGAGGAAGCCTTTCTGAACCGGCTGAAGCTGCTCTCCACCACCCATTTCGGGCTGGCGACGCCGGTGCTGAACATCCGGCGGGAAGAGACGGCAAACGAACTGGCAAAGGCGGTATGCGCCGCGGCGCAGCGCACGAAGGGCCCCCTTACGCTGCATACCCCAGCCGAAGAAGATCTGCTGTGCGCCCAGCTCAGCGTAACGCCCGGCGCGGACGTAAACCGGCTGAAGCTCTCCTCCCCCGGGCTGCGCGCCGCAGCCCTTGTGCCCATGGGGGAAGACAGCGTATTTGCGCTGCTGAGATACGGCGGAAAAGAAAAAAGCCGCCTGCTCAGGGCGGAACAAACCTGTAATATGCGCGGCGCGGCATGCCACGGCGCCAAATTGCGCTCCGGCAATACGGAGATCCTTTTTTCAGCCGCGCACGGCATAGAGCGCATTACCTGCCGCGGCGCTCTGCTGGGCGGCAATGATTTTTTGCGGAGTTACCTCCCCTCCGGGGGCAAACAATACCCCTTTGAGATCCGGCGGCTCACTTCCGCACCGCTTAACGGGGGCCGGCAGGTGATACTGGAGGGCGATATCCCCCTGCCGGGCACGGCGCCGGGGCGTTTTCGCTTTACCTTTTTCACTTGCGGCGCGGCGGAGGGCATTTTTGTGCTCACGGACGTACGTTACCCCTTCACCCCGGAGCGGGACGCCATCTCCACCGAGAACTCAACGCTGGGCAGATACACGGATATGCGCTGGCAGGAGGTGGTACCTTTCGGCATCACGCCCCGGCTGAAAAACGTAACGGTGATCAAGCGCAACTACGAGGGGGATATCTCCCGCTTTGCGGTTGAGGACTTCGGCAAAGCGGAACCGCGGAACAAAACGCTGGCCTCCTTCAACAATCAGCTCACCGCCGGGCTTGTGGGCGTTACGGACGGCGAAACGGGGCTGCTGCTGGCCCACGCGCGGCAGGCGCTTACAAGCATGGCGGTTTGCCCCATGCGGCTTTACGCGGACGGCAGCGTAACGCTGAACCCCTTCGGCACCTTTTACGGCCCGCAGCGCCGCCACCCGAACCGCTCCGGCGACCGGATACCGGATACCTATACGCTGATCGCCCCGCAGGGCAAGAGCCTTGCCCCCGCCTATAACGGCGCAAGAGAGCGGACCGTGATGTGCATATCCGCCTATAACGGCGAAATGCCGCCCGAAGAAACGCTGCGCGATCTGCTCGCCTTTGCGGACGGCGCTTACGCCGCCGGCAGCGACGGCATTCTGAGCGCCGCCGGGTGCGATAACGTATGGCTGAAACCCGCCGACGCGGCGGGAGATGTAAAAATGCGCTCTCCCCTGTTTACCGGCATAAAGGGCAACCTCGGCAAATACGTCGTACGGGGCGTGCGCGCCGTGGCATACATCGCAAAAACGCAGCACAATGCCAAAAAGGGTTGAAAACTATACAACAGCGTGATATAATATCAAAAAACAGCGGCAGAAACTGCCGATCAAAACAGAAAAGGAGAGCGATTGATTATGGAAAGAACCTATCAGAGCTGGCAGAACTGGGCCGAACCCAGCAAGCAGACCGAATATACGGAGCCTACGCCCCTTCTGGGCGCGGACGGAACCCTGCTGGCAAAGGGCTGGGCAAGACACAACGTGTTTGATTACGACCGCAACAACGTAAAAAAGGTGATGCGCCGCAAAGAGTGGGATTTCTATCAGCTCTCCAACGGCAAATACATGGTGCAGATCAGCTTCGCCAACATTTCGCTGGGCGGCTATGCCTCCGGCGTGCTGGTGGATCTGGTGAACGGCAAGGTGATCGCACAGCAGATGGGGCTGTTTTTGGGCGGCAAAGATAAATACATACTGCCCCCCAAGGGCGATCAGCCCCACGAATACACCTTTACGCCCGGCGGCGCGGTATTCGGCGTAAAGGCGGGCGAAACCAGCCGCACCATCACCTTTAAGAAGGGCGATATCGAGGCCGAATTCACCATGGAAAACCTGCCGGGGCAAGAGAACATCACCACCGTGCTGCCCTTCAAGGGCTTTCCGGACCGGTACTTTATGACCACGAAAATGAACTGCATGCCCTGCGAAGGCGTATTCAAGA
>CAMVBR010000438.1 GCA_947165755.1 uncultured Clostridia bacterium | reverse complement strand
AACCACCACAATGATCATAAACCCAGACAAATCATACGACACATCCTGCGCAAAGCCGTCCGTCTGATAATACAGCTCCGTATTTCTGTTTGTATATACCTTTTCGGTCAGTTCACAAACGCGGCAAAGATACGTATTGCCGCGCTCGGCGGCCGTTTCCTGCAGTTCCTCCGCCTGCGCCCGGAGCGTTTCCAGCGTTTCGGGATAGGATCGCACGCGGTTCATATCCGTAAGAATGTTCTGTAAAAGAATGACGTCGCTGCCGGGGGTGTGCGTGAACAGAGCTACGCCTTGGCGCTCGGCCTCGTTCCGGTCGGAGATTGCTGACAGCACAGCGATGCGGTCGTTGATCTGACTGAGTTTTTCGTCCGTCAGCGCGCCTTCATAAAAAGCGAACGCCGTTCTTCTTATGATCGCGCTTTCGGCGTCGCCCTGCAGGGAAAACGAATAATAGATACCGAAACGCAGCACAATGGTGCATACGTCAAAAAAGAGCAGCAGAACAAAGAAAAACACGAACAGCTTTGCTGTGAAAATCTTTTTCAGCTCGGAACGGATCAGCGTGCTCATACAGCGTTATCTCCCAAAAAATACAGAAATACGTCGTCCAGCGTCGGGGGCACCGGGACAGCGTGAAACGGCCGCACATCCGATACGATCCTGATGGTATAGCTGCTGCTCCCGGCGGATATACTGCTTACGGAAAACGCGCGCATCGCGTCCTCAAGCGCGTTCAGGGGGATCTCCATCGTAAACACCTTGCCGGAAAGCTCGCCCAAAAGCGCCGCAGGGGACGCAAATCTGCACACGGTTCCGCGATCCAGCAAAATCACCGATTTCGCGATGAACTCAACGTCCGAAACGATATGCGTTGCCAGCACCACCGTTTTATCGCTGCATATTTCCGAGATCAGATTCTTGAAGCGGATCCGCTCTTTGGGGTCGAGCCCGGCAGTCGGCTCATCCAGGATCACGATCTCGGGGTCGTTCAACAGCGCCTGCGCCACGCCGAGGCGTTTGAGCATACCGCCGGAATACGCGCCCACCTTTTTGTTTTCTTCGCCCGGAAGCCCGACCTTTTTCAAAAGCGCAAGCAACTCGGCCTTTGTTTTGTTCACGCCCTTCAGCGAGCCCATATACCTTAAAAACTCCAGGGCGGTAAAATTCCCGTAGAATTTCGGGATCTGCGGCAAAAAGCCCAAAGCGCCGAGGTATTCGGCGCTGTTTTTGAAAATATCCCGTCCGTTACAGAGCACCTGCCCCTCGGTGGGACGCATGGCGGTAACCAGTATGTTTATGAGCGTCGTTTTTCCCGCGCCGTTCGCGCCGAGCAGGGCATACAATCCTTTATCAAGATGCAGACTGACGCTATTCAGCGCTTTTTTCTTTTTGAAGCTTTTGCTGATCCCGATGATATCAAGACTCATTATCTGACCCTCATCTTAAAGGATTCGTATTTTGTAACGGCAAGGATCTTATCCGGTTCGGCCGCGTCATACGAGATCACGTACGCGGAATTGAATTGTGAAAGCGCGGAGGTATCGACCGAGAGCGTAAGGACCGTGGCTTTGTTGTTTTCCACCGTTACGTCGGCATAATACTTCCCGTCAAAAACAGGCTGCGGCACTGAATTTACAAAGAACCCCACGCGCATCTTTCCCGCTTTGCCGTAGATCAGCAAGTTCACCTGCGCGTTTTTGGATTTTTTAATATCAAAAGAAGTTTTGATGAACTCGCCCTTGGAATCGATCACGTCGTCGGGATCCGTATAGATCAGCACGTTTCTCGTATTCTGCCAATCCATGCTGCTGTCGTTTGAAAGCATTTTTCTCAGATTGACCGGATACGCGGATACGGAAGCGCCCGAAAAACCGTTTGCGACCGGTTCCGCCGAAGGCGCGTTCGTCTGCATGATCAGCGGCTCGTGAAACGTATGTATATTCTGATATCCGTTGAGGATCGGGGTGTTTATGGTATTTATACCGTTCGTATAGCCGCCGTCCGTTTTTACGTAAGAGGAAAACGGCATCACGCAAACCACAAGATCCAACGTTTCTCCGGCGTTTCCGATATTCGGGATAAAGGAAATATTGAAAACGTGATCGGCATTCTTTGCAAGATTTATGGAACACACCTTCTGATCTGCATACGTTTGCCCGTTCATCACCGCGTTGAACTGCTGCAGAACGCCGCTCACGTAAATCATAACACCGATCTCAAATTCGAAACCGCCGTTGTAAATATCCATATTGAAGGTGACGGGATTCCCGTTATATACAAGCGACGTTAATTCGGTATTGAAATCCGCGCCGGTGGGATACAGCTTACCGCCGAAGCTGATCGATGCTTCCGAGGCGTTATCTATCGCCTGTCTGAAATCCGCGTCGGCGCCGGAAGCAGCGGGACCCGGCTCCGTCGGCGCGGCGGGGGCTTCCGTCGGTGTTTCCGGCGGTATGGCCGTCGTACTTTCCGAGGTTGTTTCAGAAGGCGCGGCAGTCGGTTCCGTTGGCGCGGCGGTCGATTCATTCGTCCCGGCAGCGGTTTCCGTGGACGCGGCCGTTGTTTCGTTTTGCGGCGCTTCGGTGGGGATCGACGTTCCCGCGGGTTCAAGGGTCGCGCTTTCGTCGGAGCCGTCGCCGTTCCCACGTTTTCCGATCCCGCAGGAACTGCAAAGAAGCAGAATCAAACACAATACAACG
>CAMVBR010000437.1 GCA_947165755.1 uncultured Clostridia bacterium | reverse complement strand
ATGGACCGATTTATTGATTTTATCAACGCCGCGCTGCCGGACGCGCCGGGGGACGAGATCTTATACGATTTCAAGCGGCAGACCCTCGATGAAATGCGCCGGCGCTATACCGAAGTCTCCACCCGCGGGGTGGACGCCCCCAGAGTGCTGCAGGACCTCGTGATGAGCGAGCATCCCGATCTTGCGAAGGAATACGCCGCCTACCGCGCCGACCGCCTCAAAAAGCAAAAGGCGAAGCGCGATACGGTGCGAAACGTCGTGGGGGCCGTCGTCTACCTTCTCTCGGTGGTGGGCGTGTATCTGCTCGTCAGCTTCGCCACCGCCGCATGGCACGTAACGTGGGCAATCATCCCCTGCGGCGTGCTGGCGTGGGTCACGTATCTGCTCTCTCTCGGCGTGCGGTTCTTCACCTCGCTGCCGAAAATCTTCCACGTGCTGGCGCGGGTGTGCCTTGCAGGGGCCGTGATCGTGGCCACGGTGGCGGTGTATCTGTTCGTCATCGCTGTTTCCGACCTGCCGCACAGCTGGTTGATCATCATCTTCGGCCTCATCCTGATGTTTGCGGCGGACGGTATCTTCGCCGTCGTCGCCAAGCACCGGCTCGCGATCCTCAGTTGGCTGCTTTACGTTCCGGTGATCGCCACCTTCCTGTTTGTCATCGCGGGCGCGCTTTCTCTGCTGCCCTGGGGCGTGGCGTGGATCATGATCCCGCTCTCGCTGGTCCTCGACGTGGTGATCGTCGTCTCCGCCGCGGGACGGCATAAGCTTGAAAAAACGGAGGTCATGGACGCATGGAACGAAAACTGAACGCCGAGCTGTGGGATAAAATGCACTATCTGTTCCGCGATTTCAACGACCGCATGGTCCACGTGGAGCTGCATTACGATTATAAGATCAACGTGGAAGCGCTCAAAACCGTATTGGTTTGCTTCTTTGAAAAGGCCCCGGTGCTGCACGCCTCCTTCAAGGATAACCGCATCTCCCCCCGCTGGGTCGTTAAAGATTATAACGTAAACGATATCCTCACAGTGAAAACCGTGGAAGAGGCGGCGCTGGCCGGGGAGATCGACGCCTTTCTCACCCAGTATATCCCGCCCGACGCCGGCATCCAGATGCGCGTGGCGGTGTTTTACCATGGGGAAAGCTCCGTGCTGTGCTTAGTTGAAAACCACATGTGCATGGACGGCGGCGACCTCAAGTATTTCATGAACGCTCTGTGCGAAAACTACAATGAATTCGTTCAGGACGGCAAAAGCCCCGTGGCGCTGCGCACCGGCACCCGCGCCTACGACGCGGTTTACGAGGATTTTTCCGCCACCGAGCGCAAGATCGCCAAGGGGCTGTATAAAAACATCAACCGAAAGGACGGCCACCGGTTCCCGCTCACGCCGGATAATATCCGCGACGCTTCCTTCATCGCCCGCCGGAAAATACCTGCGGAAACCTTCAAGCTTTTGCGGGCGGCGGGCAAACAGCACGGCGCCACGGTCAACGATCTGCTGCTGGCCGCGTATTTCGACGCTCTCTACCGGCTGGCCGGGTTCAACCCGAACGAGGGCGTTTCCGTCTCGTGCGCGGTGGATCTCAGGCGGCATATCAAAGATAACGCCGATCAGGGCGTCACGAACCAAACGGCGTGGATGCAGTGCCGCGTGCCGCGGCTGGGCGGCGATATCTTCGATACGCTTGCCTACGTGCGGGAATCCGTAGCGGCCTTCAAGAAGGATCGCTTCATGGGGCTCCACGGCCTGCCGCTGCTGTCGCTCGGGTATAAGATTTTGCCGCTGGCCGCCAGCGAAGAGATCATCAAGGTGGGTTATGCCAACCCGCTGATCGCCATGAGCAATATCGGCGTGCTGGACGAAAAGAAGCTCGCTCTCGAGGGGCACCCGCCCACGGACGGCTTTATGAGCGGCGCGGTGAAATATAAGCCCTACGTGCTGCTTTCCGCCACCTCCCTCGGCGGGGCGCTCACGCTTTCCATGTGCGTGCGCGGCAACGAAGAGGACCGCAAAATCGTGGAGCGGTTCTTCGATCTGTACGAAGCCGCCGTCGCCCGCCTGATCGGGGAAGCCCGCTGATCCGCCGTTTTATGTATATCAACGCCTGCTGCGCCGCTTTTCGCGGCGCGGCGTTTCTGTTTTTGGAATAATAAATTTCAGTTTGTGGTGCTGTTGGCACGAGTGACCAGTGACCAGTGGCCAGTGACCAGCGAACGGATTCGCTCACCTTTGTGTTATTCTGACCACTGACCACTGGCAACTGACCACTGGAATTTGCAGGGCATCGAGCCCTGAAAATTCCAATTTCACTTTTATTCCCCGAACGCCCGTTGCTTCTTGCATTTCCCTTTTTTCTATGATAAAATATTTTTATTAAAATCACAGGAGGCGTCCCTATGAAAAAGAAGCTGATCATCGTTCTTTGCGCCGTTCTGGCGGTGCTCGTCGCGGGCGGCGCGGTGGCCTACGGTTTTCTGCCGCATCCGCTCAATTACAAGATCAAGGCCATCGAGCCGGTGGGCAGCAGCCTCACCGTGGCGAAAGCCGAGGACGCGGTCACTGTCCGCAAGTCCGGCGACGGCGATTTCAAGATCCTGATGTTCACCGATCTGCATCTGGACGGCAAAAACAAAACCTCCAAAGTAACGGTGTCGCACCTCGTTGAGAACATTCAGCGGGAAAAGCCCGATCTTGTGATCC
>CAMVBR010000436.1 GCA_947165755.1 uncultured Clostridia bacterium | reverse complement strand
ACCACCAAGGTGCTCAGCGAAGCGGCTATCCGTGCCCTTGATGGCCAGCTCGCCCGCGCCCTCCTGAATTTCGGCGGAGCCGGTGATATAGATGCGGTCGAAGGTGGCGCTGCCCGCGCCAAGCTCCAGATCGAGCGCGTCCGCGTTGAGGGAATGTACGATCATCTTGCCCGCGCCCATTTCAACGTCCACGCTGTTGAAGGCGTAGCCCGCGGGCACGGTCACGGTCACGTCCATGCGCCTGCGCTGGCTGGCGGTGGGGTGCGCGTGCTCGTTCTCTATGGTCACGCTGTCGCCGTGGGTGCTCACGTTGATCACGGATTTATCGTAATCGATCTGAAACGCGCTGCCCTCCACGAAGGTGAGGCTGCCGGCGGACATGGAAATTTCCAGATTGCGCGGCGCATCGGTTTCGGCGGGCTGCGCGGCGGCATCGGTCGCCGCCGGGTCGGTCGCGGGATCGGAAACGTTGTTTTCCGTCTGCGCGGGGGTCGTGCCCGGGTCGGCAGTCTGGCCCGACTGCGTACCGGAGGGAACGGTGGGATTCTGATTCTGATTTTTATTGCCGCTGCCGCGGCCCAGCAGGAACGCCACCACCACGAGCAGCACGACCACCACGGCGGCAAGCGCGGCGATCACGTATTTTGCGGTTTTACCGGATGTATTCATAAGATAACCCCTTTCCAAGGTCTTTATATATATATCATATCACATTTGCGCCTGAAATTCAACTGAAATCGACAAATCATATCCGGCCCCGCCGTTTCATATAAATCATAGTGAAACTCATTGAGAGGGGCAACCGCTATGAAAGATTCCGCGGGACGGGAAAAGGAGCTCGGCGCGTATATCGTGGAGCATAACGCCACCGTGCGCACGGCCGCAAGGGCCTTCGGCGTTTCCAAGAGCACCGTGCATACCGACGTCACCGAAAAGCTGAAGCACACCGACGGCGCCTTGTGGCGCGAGGTGAGAAAGGTGCTGGACGAAAACAAGGCGCAGCGGCATATCCGCGGCGGGCAGGCTACAAAAGAGAAATATTTGCACAAAGTGAAATAATCCCGTTTGACAACGCCGCCCCTATGCCTTATAATAAGCGGTGGTGATGGGAATGTTTGAAAAGCTGAAAAAAAAGCCGAAAAAGAAACGGCAGCCCGTGGAAAAATTCTTGAGCCTGAAGGCCAACGGCGTTACGGTGGAGGCCATCAATTTTGCCCTGTGCAAAAACCCCGACGGCACGCCGCGCCTTGAGATCCGTACCCCGGACGTGGCCGAGGCCATGCACTACGAGCACGTGGATTTCGAGCTGAAAACCAACGTAAAGCTCATCAAGGTGGGCGCAAAGTTCAAGGAAGCGATCAACGAAAAGCATTTCAAGCTCTACGTGTTCGACGTGGAGACCTACGAGCAGTTTTTTATTTAAGAAGGAAGCACCATGAAGCATTACGATACCCTGATCATAGGGCATATCTGCAAGGATAAAAATACCGATCATCTGGGCAACACGGTTTACGCCGCCGGCGGGGCTGTGCTGTTCTCCTCCGCCTCGGCCTACGCGCTGGGGCACAGGGCGGCCGTGTTCACCCGCGTTTCGCAGGCGGATAAAGACCTGCTGCAAAGCTTTTTGCTGCCGGAGGCGGATATTTACTGCCGGTTCGGGCAAACTACCACCCTGATGGAAAACACGTATTTCACGCCCGATAAAGAAAAACGCCGCTCGGTTTGCGCTGCGCAGGGCGACCCCATCGGCCCGGACGACCTGCCCGGGGACGTGACGGCGGATATCTACCATCTGGCGGGGCTCGTTGTGGGCGATTACGCGCCCGATATGATTCCGGCGCTGAGCAAAAAGGGCAAGGTGGCCGTGGACGTGCAGGGGTATTTGCGCAACGTGGACCGCGCCAAGGGCGGCGAAATGTATTTTGCCGACTGGGCGCATAAAAAAGAGCTGCTGCCCCATATCGCCTACCTGAAAACCGACGCTGCCGAGGCCGAGATATTGACCGGCACCGACGACCGCCGCAAAGCCGCCGCAATGCTGGCCGATTGGGGCGCGAAGGAAGTGGTGATCACCCACAATACCGAGGTGCTGGTTTACGCCGACGGCAAAATCTTCACCTGCCCCATCAAAGCGAGAAGCCTTGCTGGCCGCACCGGCCGGGGCGATACCACCTTTGCCGCCTATATCTGCGAGCGGAAGAACGCCGCCCCCGCCGAGGCGCTGCTGACCGCCACCGCCACGGTATCTCTGAAAATGGAAACGCCCGGGCCCTTCAAGGGCACGCGGGCGGACGTGGAAGCCTTTATTCGGAAGTATTACAAATAAAAGGAGAAACAAACATGGAAAAGACGATCAAAATCAACGGCATGATGTGCCCCCACTGCGAAATGCACGTAAAAGAGGCTCTTGAGGCCATCGACGGCGTAGAAACCGCCGTTCCCAGCCACACGGCCAACAACGCCGTACTCACCCTTTCCGCCGACGTGCCGGATAAAACGCTGAAGGCCGCAGTGGAAGCCGCCGGGTATCAGTGGGCGGAATAATCCGAATCAGCCTTGCAAAGCAAAAACTGCCCTCGCGGGCAGTTTTTTTGCTGTTCTTATCAGTTATAGCTCGTTTTCAGCTTCGTCCAAAGCTCGCTTTGCAGCAGCAGCGTTTCGGGCGGCAGATCCACGAACACCTCGCACTTGGCGAGCACCTCC
>CAMVBR010000435.1 GCA_947165755.1 uncultured Clostridia bacterium | reverse complement strand
GAAAACGAAAGCGGCGTTGTGCTTCCCAGCACCGGCGGCATCGGTACCACCATCTTCTACATCGTGGGCGCTGTGCTCGTACTTGGCGCTGCCATCGTTCTGATCGCCAAGAGACGCGCTTCTGTGAACGCCTGATAACGTTTCACGTATGAAACCTGTCGCAATTTTGCGATAACACCACATTGCCGGGGGCGGAGCGCCGCTCCGCCTCCGGACGATAAGGAGAGCCCTATGCGCAAGTCAAAAAAAAAGACCTCGATCATAATCGTGCTCATCTTCCTTATAGGGTTGTCCTTATTGGCTTATCCCACCGTGAGCGATCAATGGAACAAGATCCACCAAACGCGCGCCATCGTTTCGCACGCCGAAAACGTGGCCAAGCTGAGCGAAGAGGAATGCGAAACGCTGCTTTCGGCTGCCCGCGCCTTCAATGAGAACCTTACCGGTATGGAAAACCGCTGGAGGCTCCCCGAGGACGTGGAGGAGGAATACAATTCGCTTTTGGTCACCGACGATACCGCGGTCATGGCGTATCTCGAGATCCCCAAGATCAAGGTGAGCCTGCCCGTGTACCACGGCACCGGCGCGGCGGTTCTGCAGCAGGCCATCGGCCATTTGGAGGGCACCAGCCTGCCCATCGGCGGCGAGGGGACGCACTGTGTGCTTTCGGGCCACCGCGGCCTTCCCAGCGCAAAGCTGTTTACGGATTTGGATCGGCTCAGCGAGGGCGATACCTTTATGATCTACACGCTCAACGAGGTGCTCACCTATGAGGTGGATATGATCAATATCGTGGTCCCTTCGGATATGAGCACACTCGGTATCGAAAAGGGCAAAGATCTCGTTACGCTGTTTACCTGCACGCCCTACGGTATCAATACGCACCGGCTGATGGTGCGCGCGCATCGCGTTGAGAACGCGAAGGACAGCACGATCCTTGTTACCGCGGAGGCGCTGCAGTTCGATGAAACCGGCGTAGCCCTGTGCATCGGCGTGCCCATGCTGTTTCTCATTTTGATCGGCGCGCTGATCATGCCGCAAAAAAAACATGGAGGGTTGGTGAACCGTCTATGAAAAAACAATTATCCACGGCGATCGCACTGCTTCTGTGTTTTGCGGTGCTTTTCGCGCCGTGCCTTGCCGCGCAGGCGGAGGAGGTCGGCCGCATTATCGTTGCGCTGGAAACCAAGGACGGCAAGCCGCTCACCGGCGGAGAGCTTGCCCTTTATACCGTCGCCCTGCGCGACGCCGACGCCGAAACCGGCTATACGCTGACGCAGGAGTTCGCAGGCTCCGGGCTTGAAATACGCGGGTATCTTACGGACGCCCAGGCCGCCGCTGCGGCGGAATACGCCGTTTCGGCCAGCGTGCCCGGCGCGATCTGCCCTGTGGACGACGCCGGCAGGGCAAGGTTCCCTGATCTGGCCGAAGGGCTGTATCTGATCGCCCAGTCCGCCCCTGCCGCCGGATACGGCTCCATTGCCCCGTTTTTCGTGTTCGTTCCCACCACCGATGAGAACGGAACGCAGATTTATAACGTGATTGCGAAGCCGAAGCCCGCGCCCGAGCTGCCGGAAGCCACGCTCTCGCTCTCTGCCGAAAAGCAGATCGTATGCGACGATAACGTAACGCCGCCGGAGGAGGTATTCACCTTCGTGATGATCCCCGCCGCAGCCGATTACCCCATGCCCGCCTGTGAAGGCGCAGCCTACCGCGCCGAGGACGGGGCCATGACGGTGAGCCGCACCGGCGAGGGCGCGATCGATTTGGGCAGGTTCTCATTCTATAAAGCCAACGCCGGCAAAACCTACCGCTATACGGTGCACGAGGTTGCCGGAAGCAACGCGCGCTTTACCTACGACGCCAACGTATATACCGTTGACGTAACCGTTTCCGACCCCGGCGCCAACGGCAAGATCACCGCTTCGTGCAAGATCACCGATTCCAACGGCGCCCAGTGGGATAACATCGTTTTCATCAACGAATACAGCAACAAGGTGCCCCCGCCCCCGATCCCCAGAACCGGCCAGCTTTGGTGGCCCGTGCTTCTGCTTGCCGCCGCAGGCGTGCTTTTGATCGGCATGGGCGTGATCCGCAGGCGCAATGCCGGAGGTGCAGCCGATGAAGCGTAAAAAAGGCACCGCCCTGATCCTTGCGGGCGTTATGCTGCTGCTTGCGGCCGCCGGCTTCGTGGGCTACAACGTGACCGATTCCATGCGCGCCGATAAGGCCTCCACCGCAGCGGCTGCGGTTTTGCTCGATAAAATCGAAGAGGTCGCCCCCTCCGCCGTCACCCAGCAGCCCGATACTGAGGTGTTCACCGAAATGCGCACCGTTGAGATCGACGGCAAAAGCTACGTGGGGCTGATCGAGATCCCCGCGCTGGATCTGCTGCTGCCCGTAATGAGCGATTGGAGCTACGAAAACCTCAAGGATGCCCCCTGTCGTTATGCGGGCTCCTGCTACACCAACGATCTTGTGATCTGCGCCCACAATTACCCCAAGCACTTCAATGGCCTGCGCTCCATCGATCTCGGCGAGGACGTGTATTTCATCACCGTGGACGATCAGGTGTTCCACTACGTGATCACCAACCGCGAGACCCTGCAGCCGGCGGAATCCGAACGGATGAAAACCTCCGACGGTTGGGAGCTGACGCTGTTCACCTGCTACATCGGCGGCGCCACCCGCTGCACCCTGCGCTGCA
>CAMVBR010000434.1 GCA_947165755.1 uncultured Clostridia bacterium | reverse complement strand
CGCTGATCCCGTGCTTCAAGGATATCGACGCCTACGACCTGCCCAAGGAATTCGTAAAGCTGCAAAGCGTAGATCTGGGCAACGTCGGCGCGATGCCCCGCCTGCTGCAGAGCATTGAAAAGATCATCCCCAAAGTCGCGCAAACTGCACCGGCAGCAGCTCATGCGCAGGCGGTCGTCTCCAACCCCGCCGCCGCGACAACCGAAAGTCTCTTAAAACGCGCGTTCATGTTCTTGGAAGACGGAAATTGGAAGAGCGCCGATGAATACACCGAAAAAGTACTGGATATCGACCCCGAAAACGCAGAGGCGTATCTGGCCAAGGCCATGGCAGAGTTGGAAGTGAAAAACCGAGCAATGCTTTCTGATGCCCCGGGGTTGGCAAAAAATGCAAACGCAAAAAAAGCATTGCGTTTCGGAAGTGAGAGCTTAAAAAACGAAATCAACGGTTATATTATTTACTTTCAAAGAAGCGGCCCAAAGAAGCCGTAAAGAAACTGTTCAAAGACTTTCTGCGTATCGAGAAAAAATATATTCAGCGCAGCAGATGATCACAGGAAACTTGTTTAATTATGCAGGGGTAAGAATTGACGGTACCGTTGTTTCCATAAGGGATTACAACGATACCAAGAAATGGAAAGACGTTATTGCAATTGCAATGACAAAGAACGGCGAACATACTTTTGGATTGAGAAAAGACGGAAGAGTCCTTTTCAAAGGCAGCTATTATCAAGACGGTAAAAGTCATTTAATTGAAACAGAAGAATGGATCGATATCATTGCAATTGATGCCGGAGAAGAGTTTGTTGTAGCCTTAAAAGCAGATGGCACGGTCGTTGCAGCAGGCAATAATGAATATGGTCAGTGTAACACAGAAAATTGGACTGATATTATTGCGATTGCAGCGGGATATGCTCATACGGTTGGATTGAAGGCCGATGGAACTGTCGTCTCGGTCGGGTTTAACGAGAATGGAGCGTGCAATACAGATAAATGGAGCAACGTGAAAGAAGTTATGGCTACAAACAGGACCATCGGGATAAAAACTGATGGAACGATTGTTTGTGCCGGCCAAAATGAAGATGGTGAGTGCAATACGCAAAATTGGACAAATATTGTCGCTGTCGCTGCGGGTGATATGCATACTGTCGGCTTAAAAGCAGATGGTACGGTTGTTGCGGTCGGATATAATGAAAGAGGAGAGTGCATCACAGAAAAATGGAAAAATATAGTTAATATTGCAGCAGGTGACAGGATAACCTACGGCTTAAAAGCGGACGGTACGGTCGTTGCCGCAGGATTGTTTGATGATGTTATCTCGGATACAAGCAAATGGACGGATGTTATTGCGATAAAGGCTGCATATACGTCAGTAATCGGATTAAAATCGGATGGATCGATTGTTTCGGCCGGATTTGAATGTTATATGGAATATGATCCGGCAGAATGGAAGTTGTTTCAGAATTATGAAACGATTCATGAAGAGCGTATCGCCGCCGAGAAACGCGCCGATGAACAGCGTCTTGCAGCCAAAAAACGGGCGGAAAAAGAACGAGAAGAAGCAGAAAGAATCGCAAAAAAATACAGAATGGATCGTATCGAAGTACTCAAAAAAGAAAAATCTAATCTTGAATCTGAGTTACCCAAGCTGATAGGTTTCTTTAAAAACAGTAAACGTAAAGATGCTGAATCCCGTCTTGCCGCAATCGAAGCGGAGTTGAAAAAGCTGGAGGACTGACAAAATGGCCAATAAACAAGTGCTGCTTCTCGGCAACGGGCTGAACCGCTGTTTTGAAAAGGCCTCGTGGGAAACGCTGATCCGCGAGGTGCAGTCGCAATTCGGCTGCAAATATACGTATGCGCAGTTGAAAGACCTGCCGTTTTCCATGCAGATCGTGGCGGCGTCCGGCGACAAAGTGGATCAGGCGATGAAATACCTTTCCGGCAAAATGATCGACGATTCGCTTTGCAACGAACAGCGCGCGCTTCTGGAACGGCTGCTTACCCTGCCTTTTGATACGCTGCTCACAGCCAACTACACCTTTGAGCTGGAACAGGCGTTGGGCTGCCTCGCCAAACGCGGCGCATACCTGAAAGCCGTCCGCTATGTAAAGGATTGCACCCCGCGCGAAAAACAGTTCGGCCTGTATAAGCGTTTCGAGGTGAACGGCCGCGCCGTCTGGCATATCCACGGCGATTTGTTGGCCCCGCGCACCGTGATTATGGGGCAGTATTATTACGGCAAGGCCCTGCGGGAATACCAGAATTATATTGCCTCCTTTATGCGTCGGTACAACGCCGCGCCTGAAACCTTTGAGGCGCGAAGCTGGCTGGATGATTTTCTGCTGGGGGACGTGCATATCGTGGGCTTGGGCATGGGCTCGGCGGAAACCGACCTCTGGTGGCTTATCAACTGTAAAAAACGCAACCTGCCGGATTCGGATATTTATTTCTACGTACCGTCGTTTGAACAAAACAGCAAACGGGATATCATGCTGGAAGCCTATGGCGTGAAAGTGATAAAGGTTCCCGCCGCCGGGTACCCGGAATTTTATGCCGCAGCCGTAAACGCAGCAAAACAGAACCTGCTTGCGTAATTCGTTGCAATAATGTGAATTTATTTGCATTATTCGTTGCAATAATTGTAACTTTGAATAATAACAAAGGAGATATACTATGGCAAAATTTGTAATCGAATGTCCCAACTGCGGGAAATA